>CBHWAL010000254.1:0-6970 GCA_966111495.1 uncultured Achromobacter sp.
TGCTCTATGACAGCTTGCTGCTGTTGCAGCATCGCGGGCAGGACGCCGCGGGCATTGCGACGTCGCAAGGCAACCAGTTCAATATGTACAAGGCGCACGGCCTGGTGCGCGACGTGTTCCGCACGCGCAACATGCGCGCGCTGCCCGGCACGTCCGGCGTTGGCCAGGTCCGCTATCCGACCGCCGGCTCCAGCGCCAGCGAAGAAGAGGCCCAGCCTTTCTACGTCAACGCCCCGTTCGGCATCATGTTGTCCCACAACGGCAACCTGACCAACTGGCGCGAACTGCGTGAATCGCTGTACCGCGTCGACCGCCGCCACATCAACACGAACTCCGATTCCGAAGTCCTCCTGAACGTGCTGGCGCACGAGCTGCAATCGGCCGCCAACGGCGTGTCGCTCGATGACGACGCGATCTTCCGCGCGGTTGCCGCCCTGCACAAGCGCGTGCGCGGCGCCTACGCCGTCGTGGCCCAGATTTCCGGCTACGGCCTGCTCGCCTTCCGCGATCCCAACGGCATCCGCCCGTTGTGCATCGGTCGCCAGGAAACCGAAGAAGGCGTGGAATGGATGGCCGCCTCGGAATCTGTGGCCCTCGAAGGCAGCGGTTTCACCTTCGTGCGCGACGTCGAGCCCGGCGAAGCCGTGTTCATCGACCTGGACGGCCGCCTGGTCGCCCGCCAGTGCGCCGACAATCCGCAGCTCGTTCCCTGCATTTTCGAATACGTCTACTTCGCCCGTCCCGATTCGATGATCGACGGCGTGTCGGTGTACGACGCTCGCCTGCGCATGGGTGAATACCTGGCCGACAAGGTCGCGCGCAACATGCGCCTGGGCGACATCGACGTCGTCATGCCGATTCCCGATTCCTCGCGCCCGGCCGCCATGCAGCTTGCCGCGCGCCTGAACCTGGATTATCGCGAAGGGCTCATCAAGAACCGCTACGTGGGCCGTACGTTCATCATGCCGGGCCAGGCCGTGCGCCGTAAGTCGGTGCGCCAGAAGCTCAATGCCATCGGCATGGAGTTCAAGGGCAAGAACGTGCTGCTGGTGGACGACTCCATCGTGCGCGGCACGACCAGCCGCGAAATCGTCGACATGGCTCGTGCCGCCGGCGCCAACAAGGTGTACTTCGCCTCGGCCGCGCCTCCGGTGCGCTTCCCCAACGTCTACGGCATCGACATGCCCACGCAAAGCGAACTGATCGCCACCGGCCGTACGGACGAGGAAATCGCCCGCGCGATCGGCGCCGACAGCCTGATCTATCAGGACCTGCACGACATGCAGCAGTCGGTCCGCGACATCAATCCCAAGCTCACACGCTTCGAGGCTTCGTGCTTTGATGGCCAGTACATCACCGGCGACATCACGCCCGAGTACCTGGCCCGTCTGGGGCAGTCGCGTTCCGAGCCCGGCAAGGACGAAGACGCGGGCGGCCTGCGCTTCAACATGGGCTACACCTCCGACGACGCCTGATTCCTGCGGCGTTCGCGCAAACAGAAATGCCGTCCCTCGGGACGGCATTTTTTTCGCCAGCAGAACCGCACCGGCAAGGGTTAGCCTTGCGCTTCCCACAACGGCGTGCGCGTGGCCTCCAGATGCGTCAGGTACAGCCGCAGGTCGAACTCGTACTGGTGATAGTGCGGCTCCATGCGCAGGCACATGTTGTAGAAGGCCTTGTTGTGGTCCTTTTCCTTCAGGTGGGCCAGTTCGTGCACGGTGATCATCTTGAGAAATTCCGCGGGCACGTTCTTGAACAGCGTCGCCACCCGGATCTCGTGCTTGGCCTTGAGCTTGCCGCCCTGCACGCGCGAGATGTAGGTGTGCTGCCCCAGCGCGTGCTGGATCACGTGGATCTTGCTGTCAAAGGCCACCTTGTTGATCTGGTCGCCGTTGCGCATGTAGGCGTTCTTCAGGTCGGTCACGTACTGGTACAGCGCCTTGTCGGTGCGGACTTCGTGCGCGCCGCCCGGATACCGGGCAAGCAGGGCGGCGCCCAGCTTGTCCTGGTCCAGCAGCTTTTGCGCTTGCGCCAAAAGCGGTTCCGGATACCCGGAGAGGTATTTCAGGGTCTGCACGATCAGGATGCGGCGTTCAGGCCGAGGCGCCGCGCCTGAACACCACCGGCAGCGCCATGAAGAACAGGATCACGAAGAGCGCCAGGCTCCACAGGGCGTATTCGACGCCCAGCACCGGAACCTTGGCGTCCATGCAGGTGGCGTAGATGCCGAATAGCGGAGGGATAGCGCTTTCCAGGCCGATGCCGGTCATGAAGCGGTCGGCAAACGTCTGGTCGCACGACAGCATGTTGGCGGCAACGCTGTACTGATACCAGGCGGCCACGATGCCGGACAACGACAAGAGGGCTGCAAGAAAGCCGCAGATCCGCGTCAACGCGCGTCCGCCGCCAAAGCCGCCGATCAGCGCGACCACGCCGATCACCAGGTAGATCAGGCGCTGCATCACGCACCAGGCGCAGGGCGGCATGTCGAAAACGTGCTGGGAAACGAGGGCGATGCCCACCGCGCCGAAGGAGAAGAGGGCGATCAGGCGGAGCAGGCGTTCTGAGCGAGAGGTCATTGTTGCGTTGGAATAAGTTGGTCGAAGCCGGCGCGGCGGCCGGACATGCTTAGGCCTTCGGGACGGGAATTGGTTGCATCACCTGGGTCAGCACGCTCAGGAGCAGTTCCCGCGCGCCTTCCCAGAAAATCTGCACCCCCAGGCACAGCATGATGAAGGCCGACAGCCGCATGAAGACCGCCGTGCCGTTGTCGCCCAGGCGATGCAGCATCTGCGCCGCAAAGCGCAGGCAGACGTAAAGCGTCAGGGACACGACGATGATGCCGGGAATGGAGCCCGCCAGCCGCACCAGGCTCCAGGCGTGGTTCGTGTCCCGCAGCGAAACGCCCACCGTGATGGCGGCCGCGATGGAGCCAGGTCCGCAGCTGATGGGGAAGGTCAGCGGATAGAACGCGCGGGCCTTGGCCATCTCGGGCGTGAACGATTCGGCCATGCGCGCCACCCGTTCGGTATCGGCATCCGGCGAGTTCACCAGCCGCCAGGCGCTGGCGATCACCAGCATGCCCCCGCCCACGCGCACGATCGACAGCGAGATGCCGAAAAAGCTCAGGAGGACGTTGCCCGCCACCATGGCGACGATCAGCATCAGGCACACGTTGATCGCAACGCGCTTGGCCAGCACCACCCGCGTGGCGGAGGACGCGCCCTCGGTCAGCGAAAGAAAGATGGGGGCGATCGCAGGCGGATTCAGGAACGGCAGCAGGGTGGCCAGCGCGAAAAAAAAGCTGCCACCGAAAATGCGCAGATAGTCGTTGAGCTGCATGTGAGCAAGCGCCGCCTGGCCGAAAACCCGGATTGTATGCGTTCCGGGCCGGGTCTGGCGATGCGGGCTCAGGCGGCGCGCTGCTGGGCCTCGTCGCCCGAAAGCGCGTCCAGGATGTCGCGTTCGAACTGCATCTGGCTGCGGGGGCGCGCCAGTGCGGATCCGTCCACGATGAACACGTCTTCCACGCGGTCGCCCAGCGTCATGATTTTGGCCATGAGCAGGTTGATTTCGTGGCGCGCAAAGACGCGCGACAGGGCGTGCAGCAGCCCGGGGCGGTCGGTCGCCGTGACGGACAGCCGCCATGACGTGCTGCGTTCGTCCGGCTGGAGTTCGGCCTGGGGCATGACCGGAAACACGCGCGACACGCGCGACTGCCGGCCGCGTCCGTACCAGCCGCCGCGGCCGGGCTGGGCCTGCGCGGCCGCCTGCGGATCCTTCAGGCGTTCGGCCAGTTCGTGTTCAACCAACGTGGCCTGGGCTCGCAGGTCGCTCGCGCCCTCGGGCAGCAGGACGATGAAGCTGTCCAGCGCCCAGCCATGGCGGGTCGTGTGAATGCGCGCGTCCTGAATGGACAGCGACTTGGCGTCGAAATAACCGCAAATGGCGACGAACAGGTCAGGCGCGTCGCGCGTGTAGACCATGATCTGCAGCCCTTCGCCCTGCTCGGTGGGGCGGGCCTTGACCACGGCTTTGGCGGGAGCGACCTGGTGGTACAAGTGGCGCGTGTGCCAGGCGATGTCGGACGCGTCATGGCGCAGGAAGTACGCCACGTCGAGCTGATTCCAGAACGCTTCGCGCGCGTCGTCGCGCAGTCCGGCCAGCCGGGTCAGACGCGCCGCTTCTTCCTTGCGCTCGGCCAGGACGGTGTGGGCGTCGGCATGGGCGCCGCCCAGTGCTGCCAGCGTGAGCTTGTACAGGTCTTCCAGCAGCTTGCCCTTCCAGGCGTTCCAGACCTTGGGGCTGGTGCCGCGGATATCAGCCACCGTTAGCAGATACAGCGCGGTCAGGTGGCGCTCGTCTTTAACCGTGGCGGCGAACGACTGCACGACCTCGGGGTCGGACAGGTCGCGCTTTTGCGCCACCGCCGACATCAGCAGATGCTGGCGCACCAGAAACTCCACCAGCTTCGCGTCCTCCGGATCCATGCCGTGTTCCGCCGCGAACTTGCGGACTTCGCGCGCGCCCAGTTCGGAGTGGTCGCCGCCGCGGCCCTTGGCGATGTCGTGAAACAGCGCCGCCACGTACAGCAGCCAGTGCCGGTCCAGGCCTGCGATCAGTTGGCTGGCCAGCGGGTACTCCTGCGCGTGCTCGGGCATGGTGAAGCGGCGCAGATTGCGCACCACCGCCAGCGTGTGCTGGTCCACCGTATAGGCATGGAAAAGGTCGTGCTGCATCTGCCCGACGATGCGGCGGAACACCGGCAGATAACGTGGCAGGATGTTCAGCATGGTCATGCGCCGCAATTCATGGACGATGCCACGCGGCTGCTGCAGGATCTGCAGGAACAGCTTGCGGTTGACCGGATTGCGGCGGAATTGCGCGTCGATGCGATGGCGCGAATGCCAGATGGCGCGCAGCGTGCGGGCGGACATGCCGGTCAGCTCGGGGTGCTGCTGCATCACCAGGAAGGCGCGCAGCAGCAGGGTGGGATTGCGCTCGAAGCCGTCGTCCCGAATGATGTCCAGTCGGTCGCGCAGGTTGCGGAAAACGTCGTCGATGTCCCTTGCGTCGCTGTCGGGACGCGGGAACAGCCGTTCCTCGATGTTCTGCACCAGGATGCCGTTCAACTGCGTCACCAGCCGCGCCGCCCAGTAGTAGCGCTGCATCAGCAGTTCGCTGCCGCGCCGGGTGGCGGTGGCGTGAATACCGTAGACCTCGGCCAGCGCGGGCTGCAGATCGAACAGCACCCGGTCTTCGCGCCGGTTGGCCAACAGGTGCAGTTCAATGCGGAGCCGCTTGAAGGCCTGCTCGGCCTTGCGCAGGTCGCGCGCCTCGGACGAGGTCAGCAGGCCCGCCTGCGCCACCGAACGCCAGTTGTTGCCGAAACCGGCTGCGCGCGCCATCCACAGAATGACCTGCAGATCGCGCAGGCCCCCCGGCGATTCCTTGCAATTGGGCTCCAGCGCGTACGGCGTGTCGTGGTAGCGCGCATGGCGCTGCTGCATTTCCACGCGCTTGGCCAGGAAGAACGCCTGCGGATCGAGGCGGGACTTGGTCGCCGCATCGAATTTGCGCATCAGCACGCGGCTGCCGGCCAGCCAGCGCGATTCCAGCAGCGCGGTCTCCACCGTGATGTCCGCGTCCGCCTCGCGCTCGCAGTCCTCGATGGTGCGCACGCTGTGGCCGGGCTCCAGTCCCAGATCCCACAGCGAAGCCACCAGTTTTTCGATCGCGCTTTCGTCGTCGGGCGTCGGCGCGTGCGGCAGGAGGATCAGCAGGTCGACGTCGGAATGGGGGTAGAGCTCGCCCCGGCCATACCCGCCCACGGCCGCCAGCGTGGCGCCGATCGGCAGCGGGCAATGCTTGACCAGATCCCGCAGCGCCGCGTCCACGATGCGGCGCAGTTCGGTCAGCAGGATATCCGGCCGTTCGTGTTCCCGGAACTGGGCCACCACGGCCCGCCGGGATTCCTGAATGCGTTCGCGCAACTTGCTGAGGATTTCGGCGGTCATGAGTGGCTGCGGGTCTTCAGACGGCGGGAATGACGATCGGTTCGGTGATGAACGCGGGCGGTGGGGGCATGCCCGGAGAGAGGGTCAGGACCTCGTAGCCGGTTTCCGTCACGCAGACGGCGTGTTCCCATTGCGCGGACAGGCTGTGGTCGCGGGTGACGACGGTCCAGCCGTCGGCCAGTTGCCGGATCTCGCGGCGGCCGGCGTTGATCATGGGCTCGATGGTGAACAGCATGCCGGTCACCAGCTTGACGCCCGAGCCGGGCTTGCCGTAATGCAGCACCTGCGGATCTTCATGGAAGCGCTCACCGATGCCGTGGCCGCAGAATTCACGGACCACGGAAAAGCCGTTCGATTCGGCGTGCTTCTGGATCGCGTTGCCGATGTCGCCCAGCGTGGCGCCGTTCTTGACCTGCTGGATCCCCTTCCACATGCACTCGAACGTGATGTCGGACAGGCGCCGGGACAGGATGGACTGTTCGCCCACCGCGTACATCCGGCTGGTGTCGCCGAACCAGCCATCCTTGATGATGGTGACGTCGATGTTCAATGAGTCCCCGTTTTTCAGGACCTTGTCGCCCGGGATGCCGTGGCACACCTGGTGATTGACCGAGGTACAGATGGCGCCGGGGAAGGGCGGGTAGCCCGGGGGCGCATAGCCGACCGTGGCGGACTTCACCTTCAGTTCGTCGGTCAGGAATTCCAGGCACAGGCGGTCGAGTTCGCCCGTGGTGACGCCCGGCTTGACGTGCGGGGTGATGAAATCGAGAACTTTGGCGGCGTCCTGGCAGGCGGCGCGCATTTTGGCCAGGTCGGCCGGATTGGTGATTGTGCCCATGGAATGCTTGCGACGAGTCGCTTGAATGTCTGCTTGAAAGAATAGTAGAATTATAGGCTTCCCTAAAAATTTGGGGAGCAATCGGGTTACCGGCAAGAAGAGTTGGGACGAGAAC
>CBHWAL010000255.1:0-6969 GCA_966111495.1 uncultured Achromobacter sp.
GGATGCTGCGCGGGTTTCTCGCGGGTGTCAGACACCTCCACCCAGGCATACCCAGGTGTCTGACACCCTCCAGAGTTACGCTTCGCAAGTCTGGATGCCGCTTGGGTGTCTGACACCGTCCAGCTCGCCGCCCCGCGGATGCAGCCGTTCGGCTTCCTTCTCATGACGTATTCCCTAAGGGTGTAATAGCTGCCCGGCCGATAGACTCCTGCCAACAATAATCGGGGCCTTGCAGCGTGAGACAAGGCGCGCCCTGCGCGTCAGGCCATGGATGCCCAAAGAAGGCGGTCCAGGCCAGGGAGAGGAGGTTCATTGTGGCCAGATCCGTATTCCGCTTGGGCGGCATGTGGGGCTTGTTGCGTCGGCTCAATCGCGGCGACGCGACGCTGTCGGAGCGCGCCCTGTCTTTCAGTCCGGCCGCCTGGCCGTTATACCGGTTTCTTGCGCAGATCCGCTTGCGCATCATGACCGTGCGCCAGTCCAGCATCGAGATCGCGCTCAACGCGGCGCGCACGCAATTCCAGGCGGGACGCTGTTCGCTGCTGGCGCGTGAGCAGGCCAGGGCCGCCGAGGCGCTGGCGGCCAGCGGCGCACAGATCGCCGACCTGTCCGCATCCACGTCCACGCACGCGCGGGATATCGCGTCGGTCTCCGGACAGAATCTGCATGCCGCGCAGCAGGCGCTGGCCGAGCTCACCGAAGTCAAGGAGCGCGTCGACCGCATGACGCGCGAAATGGCGGCGTTCACGGAAGTCGTGGGGCAGTTGGCTGCCCGCGCGCACTCGGTAGGCGACATCAGCAAGGCGATCAAGGGCATTGCGCTGCAGACGCAGCTGCTGGCGTTGAACGCGGGCGTCGAGGCAGCCCGGGCAGGGGATGCGGGCCGCGGATTCGCGGTGGTGGCCAGCGAGGTCGGCCGGCTGGCCGAGCGCGTCAACACCGCGACCGGCGATATCGGCCGCCACACGTCTGAGATGCTGGGCCTTGTCGAGTCCACCCAGCGCCAGACCGGCACGCTGCGCGAAGACGTGGACGCGTCGGGCGCCGTGCTGAACCGCACCTGTGGCGGATTCGAGCGCTTCGTGCGCGACTTCGATAGCATGAACCGGCAGGTGGGCGAAGTGGTCCAGGCGATCGGCGAGGTCGACGCGACCAATCACGGCATGAGCCAGGAGGTGGGGCGCATCGCGGCGCTGAGCGCGGACGTGCTGGAAAGGGTAGGCAGCATGTCGGGCGAAATCGACCGTATCCGCCGGCAGACGGAAAGCGTGCAGGAGGTGCTGGCCGACATGCGCACGGGCGATACCGCGTTCGACAGCCTGTCGGCGCAGCTGGAGGCGTTTGCCGACGCGGCGGCCGGATTGCTCCACGATGCCCGGCGGCGGGGCGTGGACGTGTTCGACCGCCACTATCAGCGCATTCCCGGCAGCGAGCCGCCGCGCTACCACACGGCGTATGACCGGGCCATCGACGAGCCGCTGACGCGCCTGCTCGACAGCGTATTGGAGGCGGTGCCGGGCGCCATCTACACGATCCTGGTGGACAACCGGGGCTACGCGCCGGCCCACAACAGCCGGTTCTCGCAGGCGCCAACGGGGGATCCGAAGGTCGACATTGTCCGGGTGCGCAACAAGCGGATCTTTGACGACCCGGTGGGCGCCCGGCTGGCCGCCAACACAGGCGCCCAGCTGTTTCAGACGTATTCGCGCGATACCGGCGAGATCGTCAACGATATTTCCCTGCCCATTTATCTGGGGCCGGAACACTGGGGCGCCGTGCGCATCGGGCTGGACTACGCGCGCTTCCAGGCCATTCTGGACGGGCAGGCCGCTGATGGCCGGGTGGCGCGGGCGGCGGGTTGATGGGGTGGTGCCGGGCAGTCAGCGGCGCATCCGGGAATAGCGCCGCTTTCCCCCCGTTTCTTGGCATATCGCCAACCCCCGGCGCCTCCTAGAATCTCGGCGGGCGGCTTGCATTTCCACGTCAGCGAGCCGCAACAATCCCGTAGAGCATGTCCGAAGAAAGCGACCTCGAGAAATCCGAAGCCGCCTCTCCCAGGCGCCTGGAAAAGGCGCGAGAGGAGGGGCAGATTGCGCGTTCCCGAGAGCTGGGCACGTTCATGATGCTGGCCGTCGGTGTCGCCGCGATCTGGGCGAGCGGCGGGTCGCTGTACAAGGGCCTGAGCGGCGTGCTGCGCAACGGGCTGGCCTTCGATCAGCGCGTCGCGGTGGATCCCGGGGTCATGATCGAGCAGGCGGTTAGCGGTTTCGGCCATGCGCTGATGGTGCTGCTGCCGATCTTCGGCCTGCTGGCGGTGGTGGCGGTGCTGTCGAGCGTGGTGCTGGGCGGCCTGGTGATTTCGTCCAAGCCGCTGACGCCCAATTTTTCGAAGCTCAGCCCGCTGGCCGGCTTGAAGCGCATGTTCTCGTCGCAGACCGTGGTGGAGCTGATCAAGGCGCTGGCCAAGGCGATGCTGGTCGGCGGCGTGGCGGTCTGGGTCATCTGGCGCTACCACGACGACATGATGGGGCTGATGCACGTGGCGCCGTCGGCCGCGCTGACCAAGGCGCTGAGCCTGGTGGCGATGTGCTGCGCGTTCATCGTGGCGTCGCTGCTCATCATCGTCATGCTGGACGTGCCCTGGCAGATCTGGAGCCATCTGAAGAAGCTGCGGATGTCCAAGGAGGACGTGCGCCAGGAGCACAAGGAAAGCGAAGGCGATCCGCACGTGAAGGCGCGCATCCGGCAGCAGCAGCGTCAGGCGGCCCGCCGGCGCATGATGTCCGAGGTGCCGAAGGCCGACGTCGTCGTGACCAACCCGACGCACTATGCGGTGGCGCTGAAGTACGACGAATCGAAGGGCGGCGCGCCGCGCGTGCTGGCCAAGGGCACGGGCCTGATCGCCGCGAAGATCCGCGAACTGGCCGCCGAGAACAAGATTCCCACATTGGAGGCGCCGCCGCTGGCGCGCGCCCTGCATCAACACGTCGAGCTGGGGCAAGAAATCCCGGCCGAGCTGTATACCGCGGTGGCGGAAGTGCTGGCATGGGTTTTCCAGCTACGATCCTGGCGCTCGGGCTGGGGGCTTGAACCGTCGGCCCCCACCAAACTGAACGTGCCAGCCGAACTGGACCCGCAGGCTAAAACCGCAGGACAAGGAGTTTAAGGAATGAGCGCATTGCTCACCATGTTGAAGAATAACGGCGGCACGCACGCGCGGCTGCTGGCGGGTCCCATCCTGATCGTGATGGTGCTGGGCATGATGGTGCTGCCCTTGCCCACGTTCCTCTTGGACCTGTTGTTCACCTTCAACATCGCGTTGTCCGTGATGATCCTGCTGGTGGCCATGTTCACGCGCAAGCCGCTGGACTTTGCCGCGTTCCCGGCCGTGCTGCTGTTCGCCACGCTGCTGCGCCTGTCGCTGAACGTCGCGTCCACCCGGGTCGTGCTGCTGCACGGTCACACGGGTCCGGACGCCGCGGGTAAGGTGATCGAGGCCTTCGGCCACTTCCTGGTGGGCGGCAACTTCGCCGTCGGGATCATCGTCTTCATCATCCTGACCATCATCAACTTCATCGTCATCACCAAGGGTGCGGGCCGTATCGCGGAAGTGGGCGCGCGCTTCACCCTGGACGCCATGCCCGGCAAGCAGATGGCGATCGACGCGGACCTGAACGCCGGCCTGATCGGCGAAGACGAAGCGCGCAAGCGCCGCGCGGAAGTGTCGCAGGAGTCGGACTTCTTCGGCTCGATGGACGGCGCCTCTAAATTCGTGCGCGGCGACGCCATCGCCGGCCTCTTGATCATGGCGATCAACGTCATCGGCGGCCTGGTCGTCGGCGTGGCGCAGCACGACATGTCCATGGGTGATGCCGGCCGCGTCTATACGCTGCTGACCATCGGCGACGGCCTGGTGGCCCAGATCCCCGCGCTGGTGATCTCCACCGCCGCCGGCGTGGTTGTGTCGCGCGTGTCGACCGACCAGGACATCGGCCAGCAGATCATCAGCCAGCTCTTTTCGAATCCGAGCGTGCTGTTCCTGACCGCCGGCATCATCGGCATCATGGGTCTCATCCCCAACATGCCCCACGTTGCGTTTCTGACGCTGGCGGGCGCGCTGGGCTGGGGCGGCTGGGCTTTGCTCAAACGTAATAAAGCGGCCGCCGTGGCTGCCGAGGAGATACCGCCGCAGGCGATCACCCAAGCGCAGGCCGCGGCCGCCGAAGCAAGCTGGGAAGACGTGTCGATGGTGGACCAGCTGGGGCTGGAGGTCGGCTACCGCCTGATTCCGCTGGTGGATCATGCCCAGAATGGCGAGCTGCTGCATCGCATCCGCAGCCTGCGCAAGAAGTTTGCTCAGGACGTGGGCTTTTTGCCGCCCGTGGTGCACATCCGCGACAACCTGGAACTCAAACCCAACGATTACCGCATCCTGCTGTCGGGCGTGGAAGTGGGCAACGGTGTCGCAATGCCCGGTCAGTGGCTGGCCATCGACCCGGGCGGCGTGACCATGCAGATCAAGGGCACGCCGACGACCGATCCGGCGTTCGGCCTGCCGGCGCTGTGGATCGACAGTTCGCTGCGCGATCAGGCGCAGGTGGCCGGTTACACGGTGGTGGATGCGGGCACGGTCGTGGCCACGCACCTGAATCACCTGATGCACCGGCACGGCTCGAACCTGCTGGGCCGCCAGGAAGTGCAGCAGTTGCTGGACCGTATCGGCCGCGACGCGCCGAAGCTGGTCGAGGACCTGGTACCCAAGACGCTGTCGCTTACCGCGCTGCAGAAGGTGCTGCAGGGCCTGCTGTCGGAAGAAGTGCCGATCCGCGACATGCGCACCATCATCGACACGCTGTCCGAGCACGGTCCGCGCCTGGCCGCGATGGCCGCCGGGTCGGGCGGGCAGCCGGACATCAACGAACTGATCGCGCTGACGCGCCGCGCCCTTGGCCGCGCCATCACGCAGCAATGGTTCCCCGGCGAGGGCGAGCTGCGCGTGATCGGCCTGGATGTGAAGCTGGAACGCGTGCTGTCGCAGGCCATGACGACCAGCGGCGGCCTGGAGCCGGGCCTGGCCGATACGCTGCTGCGCGAGGCGCAGGCGGCGGTCGAACGGCAGGAATCGCAGGGCAATGCGCCGGTGCTGCTGGTGTCGCCGGTGCTGCGTGCGCCGCTGTCGCGGTTCTTGCGCCACCATCTGCCGCAGTTGGGCGTTTTGTCGAATACGGAAATTCCCGATGAGCGCATCGTCCGCGTGACGGCGCTGATCGGCGGGAGCAACGGGCAATGAAGATCAGCCGCTTCTACGGGGCCAACACCCGTGACGTGATGCGCCAGGTGCGCGAGGCCCTCGGGGCGGACGCGCTGATCGTGTCGAACCGCAGTGTCGACGGCGGCATCGAGGTGTTGGCCACCATCGACGGCGCCTTCGACGACGCGCCGCAATCGCAGACCCCGCCGCGCGAAGCGCCGGCCTATGCGCCGCCGGCGCAGGAACGCCAGCCCGCGGCGCCGTCGTTCGGCGCGCCGGCTGGGTTTGAGCGGCCGCAGGTAACGCCTGTCGCCATGCCGCCTCTGCCGCCTGCCATGTCTCCCGCGATGGCGCCCGCTGGCTATGCGACGCCAGCGCGATCCATTGCCGCCTATCAGTCCGCGTATGCGGCGTCGGCGCAACCGGAGGTTGAACCGTCCCCGGCAGAATTCACACCCGCTGCACCGTTGCCGGTCGCCGCGACGGCGGCCGCGCCTCAGCCGGCCGCACCTCAGCCGGCCGCACCAATTCGCGTCGAGTTGCCGCCGCTTGCGCCCGCTGCGCGCATGATGCCGTCTGCCGCCGTGCCCGAGCGCATGGCCGCCGCGTCTGCGCCCGCGGCCGCCATGGCCGCCGCGCCCGCCGCCGCCTATCACGCGCCGCAAGGCTACGCCGCGCCGCCCGCACCGATGCAGGTGCCCGCATCCCCGCAAGCGCTCGCACCCGTGCAAGCGCCCGCCATGCCGCCGGCAGCGCCGCCACAACCTGCCACGCTGCATGCCGCACCGCCCATGGGGCGCACGCCCGATGCCCCCGTGCGTCCGCCGCAGGGCTTGCCGCCCGCGAATCTGCCGGCCGATACGGCCGCCGGTTTGCAGGACGCGATCAGCGCCTTGCGCGGCGCGATGGAAAGCCGCATGGACGGCCTGCTGTGGGGCGGCCGTCAGGGGCCGGGCCGCGAGCCGGCTGGCGCCGCGCTGTTTCGCAGCCTGCTGGACGCCGGTTTCAGCACCAAGCTGGTCCGCACGCTGGTCGAGCGCCTGCCGCAAGGCCTCTCCACCGAGGCGGCGCTGAACTGGGCGCGCAATGAACTGGTGACCCACCTTCCGGTGGTGCGTTCCGAAGACGAATTCCTGGCCGGCGGCGTGTACGCGCTGGTCGGTCCGACCGGCGTGGGCAAGACCACGACGCTGGCCAAGCTGGCCGCCCGCTGCGTGGCCCGCGAAGGTCGCGAGCAGGTCGCCATGCTGACGACCGACCTGTTCCGGATCGGCGCGCTGGAACAATTGCAGATCTACGGCCGCCTGATGGGCGTGCCGGCGCACTCGGTGCGCGATGCCGGCGAGCTGCGCCGCATCCTGGCCGAACTGGGCAACCGCAAGATCGTGCTGATCGACACCACCGGCATCAGCCAGCGCGACCGCCTGGTGGCCGAGCAGGCGTCGATGCTGTGCAACGCGGGCAAGCCCGTTCGCCGGCTGCTGGTGCTCAATGCCGCCAGCCAGGGCGACACGCTGGACGAGGTGGCGCACGCCTATCGCAATGGGGTCGGCGAGGACGTCGCCGGCTGCATCATCACCAAGCTGGACGAAGCCACCCGCCTTGGCGCGGCGCTGGACACCGCCATCCGCCATCGTCTGCCGATCCACTACATGTCCGTCGGCCAGAAGGTGCCCGAGCACATGGAACTGGCCCGCGCGGACGTGCTGATCGACCGC
>CBHWAL010000256.1:0-6968 GCA_966111495.1 uncultured Achromobacter sp.
CCGGCATGGTGGTGCCCAGCCATTTCGTCCCCCTCGCCGCGCCCGGCATGGCCGATGCGCCGACTGCGCTGCGGGTGCGGACTTCGCTGACCTTGCTGCGCGAGGAGTCGCGCCGCAAGACGCTGGACGAGTACGCCGCGCTGTGCGGTGTGCCGGCGGCCAAGATCGCGTCGCTGGCCGAGCGCTTCACCAGCCACGGCAAGCGGGCCGTGGCCGATGCGCACGGCGGCACCATGAGCGGCGCGGGCTTCTATACGGCATATGCTATTGCCATGCTGAACACGTTGGTGGGCAACCTGAACGTGGAGGGCGGACTGGTGCTGGACGCCGGGCCTTTCCCGCCCTACGGCGCGGGGCCGCGCTACAACATCGCCGGCTTTGCCAACAAGGCCTCGCCCAAGGGCGTGTCGCTGTCGCGCAACCGCTTTCCGTACGAGAAGTCCAGCGAGTTCAAGCGCAAGAAGGCTGCGGGCCAGGCTGCCTATCCCGCGGCGGCGCCCTGGTATCCGGCCACTGGCGGACTCAGTTCGGAGATGCTGGCGTCGGCGCTGGCGGGCTATCCGTATCGCGCCAAGGTCTGGTTCAACCACATGAGCAATCCGGTCTACGGCATTGCCGGGTTCCGCCACGTGGCGCTGGAAACGCTGAAGGACCCGCGCGTCCTGCCGCTGGCGGTGTCGATCAACCCCTTCATCAACGAGACCAACGCGCTGGCCGACTACATCGTGCCGGACACGGTCACGTACGAAAGCTGGGGCGTGTCGGCGCCGTGGGCCGACGTGGTGGCCAAGGCCTCGACGGTGCGCTGGCCCGCGGTGCAACCGCGCGTGGCGCGCACGGCCACGAACGAGCCCGTGTGCCTGGAAACCTTCCTGATCGCGTGCGCCAAGCGGCTGGGCATGCCGGGATTCGGCGAGGGCGCCATCTCGGATAAGGACGGCGCCAAGTACGCGCTGGATACGCCCGAGGATTTCTTCCTGCGCGGCATGGCCAACATCGCGTTTGCGGCGGGACGTCCGGTGCCGGCGGCCAGCGACGACGATATGGCGCTGACGGGCGTCGACCGCTATCGCGACCTGTTGCAGAGCAAGCTCAAGCCGGGCGAATGGCGGCAGGTGGCAATGCTGATGAGCCGTGGCGGGCGCTTTGACCGGATGGAAGATGCGTGGACGCAAACGGGCGACCAACCGCGCCGCACGCGCGTCGCCTATGCCAAGCCGCTGCATGTCTGGAGCGAGGAGCTGGCGGGTTTCCGCCACGCGATGACGGGCGAGCGCTACAGCGGCTGTCCCACCTGGTATCCGGCGCGCCTGGCCGACGGGCGCGACATGCGTGACGAATACCCGCGGCAGGACTGGCCGTTTTTGCTGAGCTCGTTCAAGTCCAACCTGATGAGCTCGCTGTCGATCGGCGTGAACCGCCTGCGTCAGGTGCATCCGCATAATCCGGTGTCGATCAGCCGGCAGGATGGCGAACGGCTGGGCATCCGCAACGGTGATATGGTGCGCATCGTCACGCCGGGCGGGGCGGTGACGGGGCTGGCGCTGCTGCGCGACGGGGTCCAGCCGGGCGCGCTGGGCATCGAGCATGGCTACGGGCATACCGAGCTGGGCGCGCGCGCGCATGTCGTGGATGGCACGCCGATGCCGCACGATCCGGCGCTGGCGGCGGGGGTCAACCTGAACGATCTGGGCTTTGGGGACGCGACGCGCGGCCAGCACGCGAACGTCTGGATCGATTGGGTGTCGGGCGCGGCAGTGCGTCAGGGCTTGCCGGCGCGGATCGAGCGGGTTTGATTCGAAGGCCTGACGCGTTCCGATAGCTTGACGCGTTCCAAGGGCGTGACGCGTGGGATGGCGCCGGCCTTTGCTGACTGCTGGAGCGGTCAGCGCACGACGGTGTCAGCCACCAGTTCCAGCCCGTCGGCGCGCGGACCCGCGTCCGTCAGCACGCCGCTCAGGTCTCCGGCCTGGGCGGCGGCGTTGCCCGAGCGGCTGACGCGGATCTCCACGCGCACCTTGCCCGCCTTGGACAGCGTCGCGTCCGGCGACATGGCGGTGCTGTCGTCCAGCACGAAGGCCCGGGGCAGGTCCGCGACCTGCATCTTCAGGATGGCGACGGGCATGCGGGATCCCTCCATGGGCCGCGCCAGAATGAAGACGGTGTCGTTTGGCGCGACTTGGCCGCGCAGGGTGTCGGCGATGCGGGCCTGACCGGCGATGCGGGCGGGCGAGGAGGGCGTGGCCGCCGGAGCGGCGGGGGGTGCGGAGGCAGCCGGCGTCGATCCCGCCACCCCGGCGGATGCGGGCGAATTGCCCGAGGCCGCCGCCACCGTCGCTCCCCCGGCCCCGCCCGTCGCCATGGCGCGCGCCTGCGCGATATTCGTCTGAATCTGCCGCGCCGCATCCGAGTCTGCCGGCAGCAGCCCTTGCAGCCGTTCCCAGTGCGTCAGCGCCTCGGCGGCGTCGCCGCGGCGCATGGCCATCATGCCGGCCAGTGCCAGCGCCTTGGGTTGGTCCGGCTCGGCCTGCAACGCCTGCGCGACTGCCGCGATGGAATCCTCGTCGGGCTGGCCCTGCCGCGCCGACAGCAGCGCGTCGGCCAGATCCGCCAGCACCAGCGGCTGGCCGGGCACCAGCCGCAGCACCTCCCGATACGCGGCAATGGCATCGTTGTAGCGGCCCAGCGTCTCGTAGGAGCGGGCCAGCATGTACCAGCCGTCGGCGTCATCAGGCGAGGCGCGCAGCCGCTGGGCCAGCGCGTTGATGGCCAGCGCCATGTCGTTGTCCGCCTCCTGCGCATGCGGTTCGGGCGCTTGCGACATGGCGATCGTGGCCGCCGCGCGCGGATTGCCCAGCTGCCCATACAACAGCACGGCGGCGACCGGGACGGCCACCGTCAGCACGCACGCCGCGGCGATGCTGGCGCGCTGTCCGCCCAGCCGCGCGCGCGGATCGCGGCGCATCGCCAGGTCCTGCAGCAGATCGCGCTGCAGCTCTTCGTCGGCGCGGGCATGTGCCTGCGGGCTGAGGGCGCCATTGTCCAGGTCGCGCCGGAGCTGCTCGCGCTGCGCCAGGTAGAAGGCGCGTACGCTGGCGTCTGAGGCGGTTTCCGCGGCCGGCGTGCGGCGCAGCAGCGGCGGCACGAGACACAGCAAGGTGGCCAGAAGCAGGGCCAAAACGATGAGCCAGAGCGTGGTCATGAGCCGGAATCCAGGAAGCGGGCGGCGCGGGCGCGTTCATCCGCGGTCAGCGGTGCGCGCACGCCGGCGCGGCGCTTGAGCGTGCGCACCAGCACCAGAAAGCCCACCGCCAGCAATGCGAACGGGCCCACCCACAGCAGCCAGGTGATCGGCTTGAAGGGCGGGTCGTAGCGCACGAAGTCGCCATAGCGGTCTTCGAAGAACCGCATGATTTCCGTGTCGGTCTTGCCTTCGGCGAGTTGGTTGCGGATGAGCTTGCGCATGTCCAGGGCGAGGGGCGCGTTGGATTCGGCCAGGGTCTGGTTTTGGCAGACGAGGCAACGCAGGCCGTGTGCGAGCTTGTCGGCGCGCTGTTCCTGGTCGGTGGAGAGGACGGGCTCAAGCGTGGGCGCGGCGTGCAGGCTGGCGGGGGAAAACTGCATCGCGAGCAGCAGGCAGAACAGAAGCCGCAAGGGCAGGGCGCGCATCGCAGTCATTGCAGCGCCTCGATGACGGGTTGCAAGCGGGTGCGCCACAGCTCCGGCGTGATGAGGCCCAGATGCTTGTACCGGATGCGGCCGTCGCCGTCGATCACGAACGTCTCGGGCACGCCATACACGCCGTACTCGATGCCCACGCGCCCGTCGACGTCGCTGGCGGACGCCATGTAGGGATTGCCATTGCGCGCCAGCCACTGCCGCGCCTCGTCGGGCTTGTCCTTGTAGTTCAGGCCGTACAGCGCAATGCCGTGGCGCTGCGCGGCTTCGCGCAGCACGGGCAGTTCGTCCTTGCACGGCCCGCACCACGATGCCCACACGTTCAGCAGCCAGACCTTGCCCCGCTGCGATTCCACGTCCAGTGTCTTGCCGGGTTCCAGCAGATCCGGCAGGCCGATGGCAGGCGCCGGCTTGTCGATCATCGCCGACGGTACCGCACGCGGATCGCGCGACAGCCCCTTCGCCAGAAACACGGCCATGGCCAGGAATACGGCAAGCGGCAGCAGGTAGCGCAGCATCAGTAGCCCTCGCGCGCCGCGCCGGCGGTCTCGGGCTGGGTGGCGTGCGCGTCCTTGCGCGCCTGCGCTTCCCGCGCGCGCCGGTAGCGTCCGTCGCCCGCGGCCAGCAGGCCACCCAGCGCCATCAGGATGCAGCCGGTCCAGATCCAGGTCATGAAGGGCTTGACCTGGATGCGCACGGTCCACGCGTTGTCGGCCACGGGCTCGCCCAGCGCCACGAAAAGGTCGCGGGTAAAGCCGCTGTCGATGTCGGCCTGGCTGAGCGCCATGTCCTGCACGGTGTAGTGGCGCTTTTCGGGATACAGCGTCACCACGGGCTTGCCATCGCGCACGACATGGAACACAGCACGCTGCGCGGTGTAGTTGGGACCGGTGGCCGGGCCGATGCCGGCAAAGGTGAACTGGTAGCCGCCGGCTTCCTGCGTGGTGCCCACGTCAACGCGCAGCTCGCGTTTGACCTCATAGCCGTTGGCCAGCGTGACGCCCGCGATGAAGACGCCGATGCCGGCATGCGCCAGCAGCATCCCGTACCACGAGCGCGGCTGGCGGGTCAGCCGGCGCAGCACATCGCCCTCGCCGTCCGTCAGGCGTTGCCACGCGTGCGCCGCGGCGCTGGCGACCGACCAGGCGGCAAGCCACAGGCCCAGCACGATCATCGGCGATCCAAAGCGCGAAGCGCCGGGCATCGCCAGCGGCACAAGCAACGCCGTCAGCACGCTCACCACGAAGGCCACGCGCAGGCGCTTGCCCAGGTCGGGCATCTCTGCCTGCTTCCATCGGGCGACCGGTCCGACTCCCATCAGGAAGATCGCGGGCGTCATGAGCGGCACGAACACGGCTTCGAAGTAGGGCGGGCCGATGGAGATCTTGCCCCACTCCAGCACGTCCAGCACGACGGGATACAGCGTGCCGAGCAGCACCGAGCCCGCCGCGACCGTCAGTACGACGTTATTGGACAGCAGCAGCGACTCGCGCGAGAGCAGCGAAAAGCCGCCGCCCAGCCCGACCGTTGGCGCGCGCCAGGCGTATAGGGCGAGCGAACCGCCCACGATCACCGTCATGAACGCCAGGATGTACAGCCCGCGCCCGGGGTCCACGGCAAAGGCATGGACCGAGGTCAGCACGCCCGAGCGCACCAGGAACGTGCCCAGGATGCTGAGCGAAAACGTGCAGATGGCCAGCAGCACCGTCCAGCTTCGGAACGCGCCGCGCCGCTCGGTGACGATCAGCGAATGGATCAGCGCGGTGCCCGCCAGCCACGGCATGAAGGACGCGTTTTCGACCGGGTCCCAGAACCACCAGCCGCCCCAGCCCAGCACGTAGTACGCCCACGCGCTGCCCAGCAGGATGCCGATGGTCAGGAACGTCCACGCGGCCAGCGTCCATGGGCGGACCCAGCGCGCCCACATGGCGTCCAGCTCGCCCGACAGAAGCGCTGCGATGGCAAACGCGAACGCCACCGAAAAGCCGACGTAGCCCATGTACAGCATGGGCGGATGCACGATCATGCCGGGATCCTGCAACAGCGGGTTCAGGTCGCGGCCGGCCATCGCGGCCGGAATCAGTCGCTCGAATGGATTGGACAGGAACAGCATGAACAGCAGCAGGCCGACGCTGATCCAGCCCATCACCGCCAGCACGCGGCCCACGAAAGCCAAGGGCAGCCGCTTGCTGCACAGCGCCACGGCCAGCGTCCACGCCGTCAGCAGAAGCTGCCACAGCAGCAGCGACCCTTCGTGCCCGCCCCAGACCGCCGCGAAGCGGTAGCCGGCCGGCAGGTCCGCGTGGGAATTCGCGGCCACGTACAGGACCGAAAAGTCGTTGTGCACGAAGGCCCACGCCAGGCAAGCGAAGGCCAGCGTCGTCAGACCGAACTGCCCGATGGCCGCAGGCCGCGCCACGCGCAGTCCCGCCTGCCAGCCGGTGGCGGCGCCGATCAGCGGCAGGACGCCCTGCGCCACCGCCACCAACAGCGCAAGGATCAAGGCGAAGAGGCCGATTTCCGGGATCATTTCGCTTCCGCCTGCAGGGTGGAGGCAGCCCGTTGCTCCGCCTTCTTGATGGCATCGGCCGCTTCGGGCGGCATGTAGTTTTCGTCGTGCTTGGCCAGCACTTCGGTGGCGCGGAACACGCCGTCCGCGCCCATCTTGCCGGCCACCACCACGCCCTTGCCCTCGCGGAACAGGTCCGGCAGCAAGCCCTGATAGGTGACGGGCACGGTGTGGGCGGTGTCCGTCACGGCAAAGCGCAGCGTCAGGCCGTCGGCCTCCCGTTGCAGCGAGCCTTGTTCGACCAGGCCGCCGACGCGAAAGCTGCCGCTGGCGGGCGCCTCGCGCGCGATGACCTGCGTCGGGCTGAAGAAGAACACCAGATTCGATTGCAGGGCATTGAGCACCAGCGCGGTGGCCATGCCCAGCAAGGCAAGTCCGCCCACGATGGCGAACGCGCGGCGTTTGCGCGGGCTCATCGGCGCGTCCTTCCTGCGTCACGGGCGGGGCTGCCCACATCCTCCTGCCGCCGGCCGCTTCGACGCGCGCGCCGCCGCCATAGCGCCAGCACTTCCCACGCCATCAGCGCAATCGTGACGCCGTAGGCGCCCAGAATGTACGGCCCATGGCCTTGCAGCGAAAAGAGCGTGTCCCAGCTCATCGCGTCTCCGTCCGGGCGCCGCGCCGCGCGCCGCTTGCTGCCGCGCCCGGCTGCCCGCCGCCTATCTGTCCGCCGATCTTCTGAACGGCCCCCGGCTCGCGCTCTGCAATGATCCCGCGCACG
>CBHWAL010000257.1:0-6952 GCA_966111495.1 uncultured Achromobacter sp.
AATCTTCCGCTGAATCCACCGTTATGGCTGGCGAACCGCCACGCACGCTGTTCGAAAAAATTGTCCTGCGCCACCTCCTGCAAACGCCCGCGACCGCCGCCGACCCGCAGCAGGGCGACGGCGTCTTCCTGCGCGCGGACTGGCGCTTCATCCATGAGTACTACTCCGGCATGGCGGCCCATATGCTGCATGCGCGGTTCGGCCGGCCCCTGCGAATGGTGGACCCGGATCGCATCGTGGTGTTCGAGGACCACACGTCCTACGTCGAAGAAAGCCCCAACCACGTGCGCGCGGGCATCGTGCCCAACGTGCGCGCCATGTGCCAGGCGCAGCGCGACTTCGCCGACGCCTATGGGCTGCGCCAGCACCGCACGCTGACCGAGGCCGAGGCAGCGCGCGACACCGGCGCCAACGTGGCCGGCATCTCGCACGCCATGATGGCCGAACATTACGCGCTGCCGGGGCAGGTCGTGGTCGGCACCGACTCGCACACCCCGCACAGCGGCGCGCTGGGTTGCGTGGCCTTTGGCGTGGGCACCACCGACATGGCGAACGCGTTCGTCACGGGCGCGGTGCGGCTGACGCTGCCGGCGTCGCTGCGCATCGAACTGGACGGCACGCCTGCGCCCGGGGTGACGGCCAAGGACATCGTGCTGCATCTGCTGGCGCTGCCCGAGATCCGCGCGGGCGCGGGCGTGGGCAAGGTGTTCGAGTTTGCGGGCGAGGCCATCGCCAGCCTGTCCATCGACGAGCGCGCCACGCTGACAAACATGACCGCCGAACTGGGCGGACTGACGGGCATCGTCGCGCCCGATGCGGAAACGGGGCGCTTTCTGCGCGAACGCCGCGGCGTGGACGCCGGTATTGAACCGTGGATGCGCAGCGATCCGGGCGCCGGCTACGCCGCCGTTCTGCGCGTGGACTGCGCCGCGCTGTCGCCGCTGGTGGCGTCGCCCGGAGACCCCGGCAACGGCGTGCCCCTGTCCAACCTGACCGCGCGGCCGCGCATCGACATTGCGTATGGCGGCTCCTGTACCGCCGGCAAGCGCGAGGATTTCGACTACTACCATCAGGTGCTGGCGTGGGCGGTGGCGCGGGGACTTCGGCTGCCGGACGGCGTGACGCTGTATCTGCAGTACGGCACCACGGCCGTGCGCGACTACTGCGTGGCGCAGGGCTACGACAAGACCTTTGCCGCTGTGGGCGCGCGCATCTTGCAGCCGTCGTGCGGCGCGTGTGCGAACTGCGGGCCGGGGTCGTCGACCGAGGCGTCGCAGGTGACGATCAGCGCCATCAACCGGAATTTCCCGGGCCGGTCAGGGCCCGGCAGCGTCTGGCTGGCCAGCCCGCCCACGGTCATGGCGAGCGCGCTGGCCGGAGAGCTGGCGTCGTTTGCCGAACTGCAGGCGCGATACGGCGCGTAGGGGGGCGTGGTGGATTAGCCACTAGCCGGCACGTGACGGCGCGCCAGCACAATGACGCCGTCCGTGTCGGCATAGAGCCAATCGCCGGTCCGCACCGTCACCCCCTGAATCTGCACCTGCTCACCCGCCTGCGCCGGCGCCATGGCCGCGGGCCGGTTGGGCATCGCGCCCAGCGCATGCACGCCCAGCGGCATGCGCGCCAGCACGGGCGTGTCGCGCACGTGGCCGTTCACCAGCACGCCGCTCCAGCCGTTCTGCACGCCCATCCCCGCCATGCGGTCCCCCAGGATCGCGTGCGCGGCGCTGCCCAATCCATCCACCACCAGCGCGCGGCCCAATCCCGGTTCCGCCAGCAGCCCCGCCAGCGACAGCGCGCCGTCCGAGGTGGGCGAGGGCACCGCCACCACCCGGCCGAAATACCAGGACCGTCCGCCGAACGCGCGAAAAACGGGTGGCATTACACGCAGGTCCCAATCGGCTTGGCCCATGCAGGTGTCGCACAGGTCGGCGGTGGTCCAGTTGACGTCGGGGGCGCTGCTGTAGCTGGGCGGGGTGAAGGAAGCGGTCATGGCGCATCTTGCCATGCCGGGCCGTCCCGATCACTAGGGTTCCCCCCACTTCGTGCGCCGCGAAGCCCTGCTTCACAAATCCTTAATTGGCAGCCAATCCGGGCTGCGTCAGAGTGCGAAACAGAGAAAACGGCCGTCAGATGCCGTTTCCGGCCGCGCGCATGGATCGTGGCCCGCCGCAAGGCGCCTTCGCACGGAAAACACCCTGTCGACGATGTGAACCCGGGACACACCGGGAGCTTGCTGATCGGCCGCGCCGTCCGGGCTGCGGCTTACCCCTGTTGGTCCGAGGAGACAACAATGAGCAAGAGCTGGAAGGCAATGGTTGGGGCGGTGGCGGTCATGGCGGGTGGATGGGCGCACGCCGCCGATGCGCCGCCGGTGGACGTGAAGTTGATGCAGCTGTCGGTGGGCAAGATCGAGCTGGACAAGGGCTTCATGACCGCCATGGTCGACGTGGGCACCAAGATCAAGATTCCGGTGCCGGCCTACGTGATCCAGCATCCGCGCGGCCTGGTGCTGTTCGACACGGGCATGAACCAGGCCACGGCCGACGGCAATTGCGCCAATTACTGGGGACAGGGGCTGTGCGGCGCGTTCAATTCCATCCAGGGCCGGGACGAGGTCATCGACCGCCAGCTCAAGGCCGCAGGCTTTGACGTCAGCGACGTGAAGTACGTCGTGTACTCGCACTTCCATCTGGATCACGCCGGCAACATCAAGATGTTCCCCAAGGCCAAGCATGTCGTGCAGAAAGCCGAGCTGCGCGCCGCCTGGTGGCCCGAGAAATTTCAGCGCGCGGCCTACGTCATGAAGGACTTCGACACCACGCGCGACTATGACTTCATTCAGGTCGAGGGCGACTTCGATCTGTTCGGCGACGGCACCATCGTGCTGCTGGACACCAAGGGCCACACGCAGGGCCACCAGTCGCTGCAGGTGAAACTGCCCAAGACGGGCACCGTGCTGCTGGCCGCCGACGCCATCTACACCGCTGAAAACGAGGCCGGCGTCATCCCGGGCATCACCTGGAACACGGCGGCGTCCATGCTGGCCATCGACCGCCTCAAGCAGATCCGCGACGCGCGCCAGGGCCAGCTCTGGTACAGCCACGACGCGGAGCAGCACGCGCAGAACGCCAAGACCAAAGTGTTCGACTGAAGGCGCGCCATGGAGCCCGCCGTCGCCTTGCACCAGGTCTGCAAGTCGTTCGGATCCCGCCAGGTCCTGGAATCCCTCAGCCTGTCCGTCAGGCCGGGGGAGATCCTGGGCCTGCTGGGTCCGAACGGCAGCGGCAAGACCACCACGCTGCGCCTGATGGCGGGCTTTTACACGCCCGACAGCGGACGCATCACGATCCGGGGGCGCGAGCCCGCGCCGGGCTGCGGCAACGCCGACATCGGCTATCTGCCCGAACGTGCGCCGCTCTATGACGCGCTGACCGTCACCCAGTACCTGGAATTCGGCGCGGGCGTCAAAGTGCAGGGGGGCGCCAGCTCGCGCCGCCTGGCCATCGAACGCGCCATCGACGGCTTCGATCTGCAAGGCGTGGCGCGCTCGGTGATCGGCCGCTTGTCCAAGGGCCAGCGCCAGCGCGTCGGGTTGGCGCAGGCCGTGTTGAATGACCCGCCGGTGCTGTTGCTGGACGAGGCCACCAACGGTCTGGATCCCGTGCAGATCGTGGAAGCGCGCGCGATGATCCGGCGCTGCGCCGAAGGCCGCGCGGAGGTGTTCAGCAGCCACTTGATGCAGGAGGTCGAGGCCCTGTGTTCGCGCATCGCGATCCTGCGGCAGGGCCGGCTGGTCGAGGATCAGCCGCTGGGCGAATCGCGGGCGGCGCTGCAAATGCAGCTGTCACTGCCCGCTGCCGGGCATGCCGCATTGCACGCGGCATTGTGCGCGTGCCCGGGCGTGAAGGCCGTGGAAATCACATTGCTGGATGCCGGCACCAGCAAGTGGCGCGTCACGTGGGACCCGCCCGGTGCAAACGTGGCCACGAATGCAACCACAACCGCGACTACCAGCGCAGCCGCCTGCGACGCGGTCATGCGCACCGCGCTGGCGCACGCGGAACTGCGCGCCGTGCTGCCCGCGCAGGAAGCGGTCGAAGCCCGCCTGCTGGCGGCGCTGGCGCCCAACGATCCCCCATTACGGAGACGCGCATGAAGGGCTTCGCGGCGTTGTACCGCAAGGAACTGCGCACCGACTTCGGCTCGCCCGTGGCGCTGGCCGTCGTGGCGGTGTTCTGGGCCCTGTCGGGCTATCTGTTCAGCTTCAACCTATTCTTCGTCAGCACGGGGCAGATGGTGACGGCCTTTCACAACATGACTATCCTGCTGATGCTCGTGATGCCGCTGGTCAGCATGCGCGCCTTTGCCGAAGAAGCGCGGCAGGGCACGCTGGAGCTGCTGCTGACCCTGCCGCTGTCGGACTTCACGCTGGTCGCGGCCAAGTTCGCGGCGGGGCTGACCATGCTGGCGCTGATGCTGGCCGGCACGATGTCGGCGGTGCTGCCGCTGGCCTGGTACGGCCAACCGGACTACGGCCCCATCATGGGCGGCTACATCGGCGTGTTCCTGTACGGTGCGCTGTTCCTGGCGATCGGGATTGCCGTGTCCAGCGCCTGCTCGAACCAGATTGTGGCCGCCAGCGCCACGTGGGGCATCCTCGTGCTGCTGTGGTTCATCGACTATCCGGCCGCCCTGGATGCGTTTCCGGCGCTGTCGCCGTTCTTTCAGGCCTTGTCGCTATCGGCGCAGCACGTGGACTTCATCCGCGGCGTGCTGCCCGGCCCCGCCACCGTCACGCTCGCCAGCGTGGCCGTGCTGGCGTTGATGGTGGCCTCGGTCAACCTGAAACGCTGGAGGCTGCGATGAGCCCCGCCTTGCGTCGAGCCGGGCGGCGGCTGTCGCTGTGGCTGCCGGTGCTGGCCGTGGCCGCGCTGCTGCTGGCGCTGAACCTGTGGGCGTCGCGCCATCTGGGCCGCATCGACCTGACCGCTCAGCGCGTGTACAGCCTGGCCCCTGAAAGCCTGGAGGTCGCGCGGCAGGTGCGCCAGCCCGTCGAGGTGACGTGGTTCTACGACCTGCGCAACAAAAGCATGGTCGACGCCCTGGAACTGCTGCGCCAGTACGAACGCGAAAATCCGCTGATCCGCGTGCGCGGCGTGGACCCTGCGCTGCGCCCGGCCGAGGCGCGCGCCGCCGGCATCCAGTTCGCGGGCAGCGCGGTGCTGGCCTCGGGCGAGCGGCGCACCACCATCAACGGCGGCACTGAAACCGACTTCACCAATGCGCTCATCCGCATCAGCCAGAACGGCGCGCAGACGGTCTGCTTCACGCAAGGCCATCGCGAAGCGCCGCTGGACAGCCTGACGTCGCTGGACGACCTGGAAGACCACGACCACGACGAGAACCTGGTGGCGCGTGTCGAGGTGCATGAACAGCACGGCATGGCGATGGCGCGCAACGCCTTGCAGACGCTGGGATTTGCGACGCGCGCGGTGGGCGCGGGCAGCCTGGCGCAGGCGTTGCCGCGCTGCGCCGTCGTGGTGGCGGCCGGCCCGCGCGCGCCGTTTGGCGAGGATGACGCCGAGGCGCTGCGCCGCTGGACCGGCGCGGGCGGCAAGACGCTGCTGCTGCTGGAACCCGATACCCGGCACGGACTGGACGGCCTGCTGTCCGACTTCGGTATTGCGCTGGCGCCGGGCGCGCTGGCCGATGCGGGCAGCCACTACCGCAACGATCCCGGCAGCCCCGCTGTCAGCGACTACCCGCGGCACAAGATGACGCGCGGTTTGCCGCTCAGCTTCTTTCCGGGCGCAGCCGGCCTGGAACCCGCGGGCGACGCGCTGCCGCCCGGCGTGGTGGTGACGCCGCTGGCGCAGACCTCCGCCGATGCGCAGGTGGCCGGCCAGCCGCCGTCGCGCTACACGCTGATGGCGCTGGCCACGCGCAACGCACAGGCGGCCAACGCGGACGGGGCCGCGCATCCCACGTTGCTGGTCGCCGGCGACAGCGATTTCGCGATCAACCGGCATTTCGCCACGCTGGGCAACGGCGCGCTGTTCACCAACGCCGTCACCCTGCTGGCGGGCGAAGACGCGCTCCTGACGATCCGGCCTCGTCACTACGAGAACCGCCGCGTGGAACTGACCAACCGCCAGATGCGCGCGGTGTTCTGGACCAGCACGGTCGCGTTGCCGCTGCTTGCGCTGCTGACGGGACTGCTGCTGTGGTGGAGGCGCCGGTGAACGCCCGCCGCGCCCTGTGGCCGGTGCTGCTGGCGGCAGGCGTTGCGCTGTCAGTGTCGCAATGGCACGAGGCCGCCGACTCGCCGGCGCGTCACGACGGCCATACCCACCTGCACGACGAACGCGGCAAGCCCGCGCGGCTCTATGCCTGGGAGGCCGACATGGCCGCGCAGGTGACGTTGGCAGGTCCCGCGGGTACCGTCCAGCTGGCGCGCGGCCCGCAGGGCTGGACCGCCACACCGCCCGGCGCCGCCGCAGGCTTTGACGCGGCCGACTTCATCGCGCTGTTTTCACAGACCCGCAGCGACCGCATGCTGCCCCCGCAGGACGGCGAAACCTACGGCCTCACGCCGCCGCAACTGCGCATCGACGTGCGCGATGCCGCGGGCGCAAGCCTTGCTCGGCTCGACGTCGGCGCGCTGGCGCCAGATGGATTAGGCCGTTATGTACGCCTGCCGGATGAGGCGCAGATCCGGATTATCCCGGACTATCAAACCCGGGCGCCGCTGGCGGCGCTGGGGGCGTCCGCCGCCACTCCACCGCTTGTTAAACCCGCCTTGCACAAAGATAAATAGGTCGCCGATAAACCCCTACCTATACTTCGCAAACATAGACAGGCGGACAGGCCCAAAGCGGTAGCGGGACGGGTCTGCAGCCTGCAATAAAAGGGCCTTCCGGCACCTCGCGCAGCTTGCGCAAGACGGCAC
>CBHWAL010000258.1:0-6939 GCA_966111495.1 uncultured Achromobacter sp.
GCCGATGGTGTAGCCGTCGGCGGGCGCTTGGCTCAGGCGATACGCCATGATGTTGCCGCCGGCGCCAGCCAGGTTCTCGACGACGACCGGCTGGCCCAGGCGGGCCGACAGCGGCTCGGCCAGCAGGCGGGCCAGCGTATCGGCCGAACCGCCGGGCGCGAAGCCCACGAGCAGGCGTACGGGTTTGGCGGGCTTCCAGGCGTCGGCGGCGTGCGCGGACGTTGCCGACAGCGCGGCGACGGCAAAGAGTGCGCCAGCGGCGCGGTGCAGGGTACGGCTGATCATAAAAAAACTCCCAACGATTGATTGACGAAGTCGGCTTCGTCTCCTCTCGCCGCTCGCCCGGACCGGCCGCGCGAACCTGTGCGGCCAGAACTTCGGGATTGCGTCCGGCGGCGTTATTCCAGTATTTGTGCGAGGGCTTGCGCCACCATGCGGTTGGACAGCAGCACGGGGCGGCCCGATGCCTGCGCCACGGCCTGGCGCATGTGCTGCGCATAGCCCATGCAGTGCATGACGATCAGATCGCAGGACGCCAGTTCGCGTCCGGCGGCCTCGAAGTTGCGGGCGGCCTGTTGCGCGTCGGCCTCATAGGGCGATGCATGCACGACCTGCGTTTCGCATTCCAGCGGCACGGCCATGTGAAAGGCGTCGACCTGTGCTTCCAGCGGAACCACCAGCCCGACCTTGCGGCAGTGCTGCGCCAGACTTGCGACCAGGTGATCCACGACCTGCTGCGGCTCCACCACCAAGGTGCGCATGGGCGCGATGGCCGTGCCGGTGCACAGCGGCACCAGGATGTCGTAGCCCTGCCCGTCGGCCTGGCGCATCACGTCAGCCAGGCGCGCCTCGGCGGCGGCGGCATCCAGCTCGATCTGCGAACCGTCGCGCATCCGCGTGGCAAAGCGGTACTCGCGTGGACGCGGCGCCAGTGCGGCCAGCGCGGCGGCATCCAGGCCGTCGAGCGCGCCGAACTCGTCGATGCGCACGTGGGCGCCGAGCACGGGCGCCATCTCGGGCACGACGTCGCTGCGCGGCGATTGGCCGATGGTGAAGAACGCGACGCGGCGCGGCATTTGGGCGCTCATTGCGCGGCGCCCTCTTCGCGGCCGACGGTCTGCAGGTGCGCCATCGAACCGTAGCGGGCCTGCAGCGCGCGCCATTCAGCGTCGTCAAAGAAGGTCATGGCGCGCTGCCCGTACAGCTTGGCGATCTCGATGCAGAAGCGCATGGCGACGTCGGCATCCACGGCGTTGGTGACGCCGGTGGCGCAGCCGGGCACGGTGGTCTGCGCCGTCAGAGCCACGCCGACGACCGGAGCGTCCGTGACGATGGCCGGCTGCATCAGGGAGTTCACATGCCACAGGCCGTTTTCGTAGGGTGTGATGTCCTGTGTGGTCAGCGGCAGCGTCACCGGTAGTTCGCCGCTGACCCAGCCCATCACATCCAGCATGGTCTCGGGGATACGCAGCAGGTAACCCTGCTTGGCGACAGGCGTGAGCGCCACGCCGCGCTTGTTGACCAGGCGGTTGCCCCGCGTCGTGTCCACCGACAGGATCGCGTCCATGCGCGCATCGACTTCGTGCGACATCATCTCGCGCATGGGAAACGGCGAGCGCATCATCGGCACCGGATGATGCGGGCGCGTGCCGGCACGCGGACAGATGTGGGTGCGAATGCGGACCGTGCCGGGCAACACGTCGCCCTGCTTCGCCATCGCCATCAGCTTGAGCGCCGCTGCAATGGCCACGACCGCGCCGTCGCTGTCGGACACGAGGCCCGTCACCGCGGGGCGCGCGCCGATGCCGCCCAAGCGGCCCACGATGCCCAATTGCGGGGCCGAATCATCCGCGCCGGGAATGACGATGGACAGGAAGTCCGTGGCCAATCCGTCACGCGCAAGATGCGTGACCTGAACTTCGCAATTGCCGGCGTCGCGCAGCACCTGCGCCACGGACTCGCCCGTGACGTGTGCGGACGACAGCAATTCGATGACGTCGATCACCTGCTTCATGCCGGGATCTCCACCGGGCCGGGACGGAACATGCGCGGTTCTGCTCTGCCCAGGAAGAGCGGAGCGTCGTGCGGACCGACCAGCGCGATCTGGCGGCCGCGCACGCGCAGCCCTGAGCCTTCAGGCAGGCCCAGCACCGGCATGGCCGGATTCAGCGTGCAGAACTCGGCAAGGCGTTGCGCGCGCGTTTCGCCGCGGTGGCCGGGAGGATGCGCGTTGGTGTAGTGCGGATTGATCTGGAAGGACAACAACCCCAGCGCGTCGAAGCCTTTCGGATCCGTGATGGGCATGTCGTTCGTGGTGCAGATGGTGGGGCACGTCAGGTTGGAACCCGCGCTCCAGCCCAGGTAGGCAACGCCCTCGCGCACGCGCCGCGCCACAACGTCGAGCAAGCCCTGGCGGCGCAATTCGCCCAGCAGGTTGAATGTGTTGCCGCCGCCGACGATGATGACTGACGCGCCTTCAAGCGCCGCGATCGGATCCTGCGCGGTGTGCAGGCCCTGGATGACCAGGCCCGTGTCCGCCAGCGCCGACGTGACCAGCGCCGTGTAGTCGTCCCAATTGCGCGTGACCCCGGCAAACGGCACGAACACGGCCGGCGCGCCTTGGGGCAGGGTTTCGATCAGTTCGCGGATGTCGGCCATGGCGTGCACCAGATAACCGGCGTCGCTGCTGGAATTGCTGAGGAGCAGAAGGTTCATGAATAAGGTCCGATGGGTGAAGGTTCTGTAAGGCTGGATTCGTTCGAAACTTGTTGGAAAGGTCAGGCCAACCAGTAGGGATCGTTGAGCTCGCGGCCAAGCGCGCCGACGTGTTGCAGCACGGACTCGCGCAGCACCGCCACACGCGCGGCGTCGGCCTGGAACGAGACAAACGACAGGCATAGCCCGCGCAGTTCGCCGGTGGCCGGGTCGCGCACGGCCGCCGCGACGGCGCCGATGCCCGGCATCGCCTGGTCGATGGCGACGCCGCAGTGATCCGCGCGTGTCTGCGCCACCAGGCGTGTGAGGTCGCCGACGGTGGCCGGGCAATCACGCCCCTCCACAGGCAGGGACTGGGCGGGGTCGGCGCCGTAAAGGGCCTGGAATTCGGCGTCGGTCAGGCGCGACAGCAAAGCCCGGCCCATCGCCGTGCCTGATGCGGCGCGACGCGATCCGGGCGGCGACAGGACCTGCACCGGATGCGAGCCGTTTAGCCGTTGCAGCACGACCGTTTCGCGCTGATTCAATGTGGAGAGATAGGCGGTCAGTCCGCTGTCGTCGGACAGCCGGGCCAGCACGGCGCGGCAGGCCTCGTCCAGCGGCGTGGCGGCCATGCCGGCTCGTACGGCTTGCGCCAGCAGCGCGCCCGCGCGATAGCGGCGCGTGGCGGGGTCCTGATCGAGCATGCCGTAGTTCTGCATCTGATTCAGCAGACGCGATGCCGTGCTCTTGGGCATGGCCAGGCGCGCGGCGACCTCGGTAAAGCTCAATTCGGCCGCGCCCTCTGCGTACAGCGACAGCACGCGCTGGACGCCGTCAAGAATACTCATGTTTGTTCCATAAAACGGAACCTAAGTTCCTTATTAGAGAACAAGAATAATGCAAGCGGCGGAAACCGGTCAATACGGCACCGGCAAGAAAAAAGGCTCCCGGATCCCGGGAGCCTTAATACTGCCAAGCCAAAGGCCCAAGCCGGCCTACTGCTTCGCCAGCTCGGACCACTGCGAAAGCGGCAAGGGCGGCTGCGCATGCAGGATGCGCCCGAGCACCAGCTTCAGCTCATTCCAGCCGCCGCGGTTGGTGGGCCAGACGGACGGCGTGACCGCGCGCCACGCTCCATCGGGCGCGCGCTCCGCCATCTTGAAGCGGAAGGTGTAGTGCCCCGCCATGCCCATGCGCAGGTCCGACACGACCAGCGCATTTCCGATCACGTCATACCGCAGCCAATCGTCCGTGAACCAGCGCAGCCGTTCGTGCAGCGGCTCGCCCGCCAGCACGCGTCCCGCATCCAGATTGAGCGGCAGGCGCACCCACTCCGGCGGATCGCGGTCAAACAGGCTGCTGACCGATTCGTAATAGTCGCCATCGCCGGTCTTGGCGAAGACCCGCCACACCAGGGTGTTGAACGGCATGGGGACCGCGCGCAGCTGCGTCACGGTAATGCCTTGTGCCTGCATGGCGTCCCGCACGCGGTGCTCGGCCGCCATGCGGCCGCCCAGTCCGAAGCCCAGGTACAGCGTGCTGAAGACCAACGCCCCCACCAGCAGCCGGCGCGCGGTGCGCGTCATGCCCACGCCGAGGGCGAACAGCACGCCCAACAGCAGCGGCACGGTATACACCGGGTCGATGATGAACACGGTCGACCAGCTTTCCGGCGTGAGGGTCAGCGGCCAGAACAACTGGGTGCCATAGACAGTGAACGAATCCAGGATGGGATGCGTCACCAAAACCAGCCATATCGTCAGGAACAGCCTGCGCCCGCCATAGGGCGCATTGGGCCAATACTTGCGTATCAGCCAGGCCAGCAGCATCGCAAGGCCGGTCAGTACGAAGACGGAATGCGAAAAGCCGCGGTGGTAGGTCATGAGCGACACGGGATCCGGGTAGCTCATCAGGACATCCAGATCCGGCAAGGTGGCCAGCGCCGCGCCATAGATGAGGGCGCGTCTGCCCTGCACGCGCCCCAGCATGGCGCCTTGAATGCTGGCGCCCAGCACCGCTTGTGTAACTGAATCCATGTTTCTCCAACGTCGAGCGTTACGCCAAATGGCCTAGCCGCGTCACGGCCGGCCGCGCAGGCGTTAACATACCCGATTGCGTTCAGCTAATTTTCAACTTTGCATTCATGGATGAATACATCACCCAGATCGGCCAGTTCATCGAAGCCAACCAGGCTTGGGCCGGACCGATCACCTTCCTGCTTACGCTGGGCGAGTCCATGGTACTCCTGGGCCTTTTCATTCCCGCTACCGCGCTGATGCTGCTGACGGGCGGCCTGATCGGCTCGGGCACGCTCGCGCCGTGGGGCGTGATTACCTGGGGCATCGCTGGCGCCATCGTGGGCGACGCGCTCTCGTACTACCTGGGCCGCTGGGCGGGACCCGGCGTGCTGCGGCGCTGGCCGCTCAAGCAACAGCGCACCGGCGTGGCCCGGGCGCGGCTGTTTTTCTACCGATACGGCTTTGCATCCGTGCTGATCGGCCGCTTTCTGGGGCCCATCCGCTCCACCATTCCCACCGTGGCGGGCGTGATGGGGATGGCGCATGGCCGCTTCCAGCTTGCCAATGTGCTGTCGGCAGTGCTGTGGATGCCATTGATGCTGGCGCCCGGCTACATTACCGCGCGCAGCCTGGGCACGGCCCAGAATGCCCAGCAGATTGCCATGATGATCGGCGCGGGGCTGTCGGTTTTGCTAGGATGCGGGCTTCTCCTCGCCATGGTGCGCAAGCGCCGCCAACCGGTGCGCGCGCGGCGGGGCAATTGATCCGGAGAGCGTCATGGCCATAGATGCCGAGCCCAAGAACGGCGATTTCGCGCGCTACATCGAAGAATTGACCAGCGCCGGAGGCGCCTCGCCGGGCCGCATCGCAAGCCGGCGCGACGGGCGCAGGCAATCGGCTCCGGTCGCCGTGCCGGTGCCCGTCGCCGTGCCGCCCTCGCCCACACCAGGCTCGCTCTCGGACGCGCCCTGGGGCAATACCGCCTCTTCGCCCCCGCGTTCGCGCTCGGCGGCCGAGGCGCCCCTGGCGACCTTCCCGGGTCAGACCGACCAAGCCAACATCTCGCTCGCCCAGCAGGCACGGCGGCGCAAGATCGGCGCCGTGCTGACCGTGGCCGGCATCATGGCGGGCTGGGCCGCGGCCAACATCGGTTTCCGCGCGCTGCACAGCCCCCGGTTCGAACTGGACGAGTTCATGCCCGCCGTGTTCCTGGCGTTCTTTGCCTTCATGCTGTTCAAGGCAGCCAGCGGCGCGCGCAATCCTCGCAAGACGCCCATGAACAAGCTGCCGCCGCTGACGCCGTCGTCATACCGCAAGGACGGCGCCTGAACCGCCGGGGCGTGGGCGGCGGGCGTTGGTGCTAACATTTCCGGCCATTGAACCAGCCCCCTCCCGGAGTGAAAGTGAACAACGTAGTCGGATTGAACCAGGCCCAGGCGGCCACGATGCTGAAGCTGCAAGGCCATCTGAACAGCATGATCAATCCGGACTGGGTCAATGGCGGCGCCCGCTTTCTGCGCGCCGCCTTCGTCGAATCGGCTGAAGCCCTGGAACACTACGGCTGGAAGTGGTGGAAGAAGCAGACCATCGACCTGCCGCAGGTCCAGATGGAACTGGTCGACATCCTGCACTTCTACCTGTCGCACACGATTGTGCAGGCGGGTGGCGACGTCGAAGCCGCCGCGCGCGCATTGGTCGCCGACCTGGCTACGCCGGCAACCGTCGCGCTGGACGGAAAATCCTACGCCCTGGACGCGCTGAACGTGCCGGAACTGCTCGAGCTGATCGGCGGGCTGGCCGTGTGCGGCCGGGCCAGCTTCAAGGTCCTGGAGCAGACGATGACCGCCTGCGAGATGACCTGGAACGACGCCTATACGCAGTACGTGTCCAAGAACGTGCTGAACATCTTCCGCCAGCAGCACGGCTACAAGGAAGGCACTTACATCAAGATCTGGAACGGCGAGGAAGACAACGTCGTGCTGGCGCGCCTGCTGTCGCAGCAGGATCCCGCCAGCGCCGACTTTGCCGACGTGCTGCATCGCGAGCTGGAAGCGGCGTACACCAAGCTGTAGGCGATGTGGCCGGTGACGGCCGACGCTGAGCGCAAGAAAAACGCCGCAATCGCGGCGTTTTTTATTTGCCTTTGCTTACCGCCTAACGCTGCCCCAACCCCCGCTCGCCAAACAACACCTTCAAAACCCGCGGCTGCGAACCCCAGTATTGC
>CBHWAL010000259.1:0-6899 GCA_966111495.1 uncultured Achromobacter sp.
GGCTTTCGTGCTGGGGAATACCGGCCGGCCCTTCACCGAGGAGAATATCGGCGACGCGTTGGCCTCGCGCGAAATCGCCCAGGAAATGCGGGAGATGGGGATGCGCGGCGGCCCGCCTCCCTTCCAGCCCAAGGATCGCGGGGAATTCCTGATGCAATTGGATCGGGCGATGCACGCCTTGAAGCGCAAGCACAAGCCCGCGAAGATTGATTTGCATGGGATCGGAACGGGCAGGGGACGAGCCGGCGCCCGGGCGCTCATCCTGGATACGAAAGGCATCGGTCGGGATAAAGGCCGGAGCGCGGTGATTGTAAGGTCACGGCCACCATTTGAGGTCACTGCAACCATTACGGCAGGTTGCGCGGATCCTGTAGGGCTGGCTCCTGCGGGTCGTCCAGCAGGCGCGCAGCGGGCGACTGCGCGGCCGCGCCGGCACGAAAATACCCCATTACCGTCGCCACGCTGGCATGGCCGGTCATCGCCATCGTGTCGCCCAGCGGCACGTTGCGCCTTCCAGCTTCCGTGACAAACCCCGAGCGCAGGCTGTGCGCCGAATACGCGCCGTCCAATCCCGCCAGCCGGCTGCGGTCCAGCACGATGTCGCGTACGGCCGCGGCGGCCAGCGGTTCACCCACGACATCGCCGCGCCTGACCCGCCGGAAGATCGGCCCTTGCTGGATGCCGCTCGCCGCCAGCCAGTCCGCCAGGGCCTCTGCAGCCTTGCCCAGGATCGGCTTCTGGTCCTGCGCCCGCACGGCGCCCGTCTGGTTGGTCTTGGAATGCGTCATCGTATAGAGATAGCCATCGCCCGTGCGCCGGGTGTTTTCCACCGTGGCTCGCACCACCTCTGATCGGCGCCGGCCGCCGCTGGCCCAGGCAAACAGGAGCAGCGCGCGGTCGCGCTTGCCGCGCAACGTGTCATCGCAGGTGTCCAGCATGGCCTCAAGCGGTTCGCGCGTCAGCGCCTCCTTGCGGGCGGGCGCCACGCCGCGGCGAGCATAGGCCCGGCGGGTCTTGGACAGCAGCTCCCGCACGGCGGCGGTGCGGCAGGGATTCGGGTGCCCCAACAATTCATGCGCCTTCGACAACACCGATATACGCTGCAGCAGCGTGTTCAGGCTGAGCGCGCCCAGCCGGCCCTTCGCCTTCAATCGCACCAGCTCCCGGTCCAGCGCCAGCGGCAACTCCCATTCCAATCCCGTCCCGGAAGACCGCTGCGCGTGGTCCACGACAAACTGAATGACCGCCGCCTCGGACACGGGCAACGCGAAAGCCCGGCCATACCGCAACCCAAACCAGGCCGACCAGTACCGGATCGCCGCGCGGTAACTGGCTGCCGTGTTGGCGGAACTGCCTTCACGCAGCAGATCGCGCACCGCCGCGTCCGCGTGGGTGTCGAGCGTGTCCGGATCCAGCCGCGTCAAGGCGGCTGTCAGCGCCGGCGCCTTGCCTGGCAAATCATTCATGTTTCCGCGCCCACGGCAGATGGCCGTCCCTTTGGTAATAAAACGATCAAATAATCCCGTCATGTTAGCTGGTGGGGATGGCGCCGCCGGCATGCGGTATGTGGGCTTGCCCCTGAGCGTGGTGCTACGATTTCCGCACGCAAGTCAACTTCCGGCGCTTGGGCCAAACCTAGCGGTAAGTGTCCCGGCGGCGTTCCTTCAAGGAGCATTCCATGGCCGCAACCGTCGCAGATTATCTTGTCAACGTGCTTGCCGAAGTTGGGGTCCGCCGCATCTGGGGCGTGACGGGCGACAGTCTCAATGGACTGAACGACAGCCTACGAAGGATGGACCAGATCGAGTGGATGCACACCCGCCACGAAGAGACCGCCGCCTTCGCCGCTGGCGCCGAGGCCGCGATCACCGGCACGCTGGCGGTATGCGCCGGCAGCTGCGGCCCCGGCAATCTGCACCTGATCAACGGCCTATTCGACTGCCAACGCAGCCGCGTCCCGGTGCTGGCGATTGCCGCCCACATTCCGTCGTCAGAGATCGGGCTGGGGTACTTCCAGGAAACCCATCCCCAGGACCTGTTCAAGGAGTGCTCCGAATTCGTCGAGCTTGTCTCCAATCCTGCGCAACTTCCCGGGATACTGGCGCGCGCCATCAACACGGCGGTCGGCAGGCAAGGAGTGGCGGTCCTGGTGATACCCGGCGACGTGGCGCTCGCTGCCGCGCCATCGGACGCGCCGGCGTCATGGCCGTTGCCTCCCGCGCGCCCGCACATCCGCCCGGACGCTACTGCGGTTCAGGAACTGGTTCATCTGCTGACCGGCGCAGGGAAGGTGTCGATACTGGCCGGCAGCGGCTGCGTAGGCAGTCACGATGCGGTCGTCGCGCTGGCCCAGCGCCTCAAGGCGCCCGTTATCCATGCGCTGCGCGGCAAAGAGCACGTCGAGTGGGACAACCCCTACGACGTCGGCATGACCGGCTTCATTGGCTTTTCGTCCGGCTACCATGCGATGGAAAACGCCGACCTGCTGCTGATGCTGGGCACGGACTTTCCGTATCGCCCGTTCTATCCCAAGCACGCAAAGATCGTGCAGGTCGATCGCGACCCGAGCGCCCTTGGCCGGCGAGCACCGCTGACTTTGGGCATTGCCGCGGACGTCGGCGAGACCATCGCCGCGCTGCTGGAGCAGCTGGACGAGCGTCCGGACAGCGCCTTCCTCGACGCCGCGCTTCGGCATTACCGGGATTCCCGCAAGGAACTCGACAACCTGGCCGCGCCGGCGCCCGCCGGCCGTCCACTGCATCCGCAGTATCTGGCCCGCCGCATCAATGAACTGGCCAATGACGACGCCATCTTTGCGGCGGACGTCGGCTCGCCAACCGTATGGGCGGCCCGATACCTCACCATGAATGGCAAGCGCCGCTTGCTGGGCTCCTTCAATCACGGCTCGATGGCCAACGCGATGCTCCAGGCTATTGGCGCGCAGGCGGCGGCGCCGGGGCGGCAGGTGATTTCCATGTCCGGCGACGGCGGGTTCACGATGATGATGGGCGATTTTCTGTCCCTGTCCCAATTGCAGCTTCCCGTGAAGATCATCGTCTTCAACAACGGCTCGCTCGGCTTTGTCTCTATGGAAATGAAAGCCGCCGGGTTCCTGGATACGGGCACGGACCTGTCGAACCCCAATTTCGCCGCCATGGCCGAAGCGGTCGGCGTACGAGGCATCCGAGTCGAATCGTCGGAATTGCTGGACGCCGCCCTACAGGAAGCGCTGGCCCATCCCGGGCCGGTGCTGGTTGATGTGCTGACCTCGTCCCAAGAGCTGATCGTCCCGCCCGAGATCAAGCTCGAACAGGCCAAAGGGTTTGGCCTCTACATGTTGAAAGCCATCATGAATGGCAGGGGCGACGAGGTGATTGAGTTAGCCAGGACGAATTTGGGGCGGTGAGGGGCGCGCGCTGGGGGGCGTTTTTGCTGTGGTGAGCCAGAGCAGGGCAGCGGTCTGTGATCGCGGCCTCCGCACGTCTGCCGAGCTTGCTTCGGGACGCGCTTCGGGACGTGATTCCAAGCGCTCCTTCCAAGCTCCCAGATTTACCGAGCTAGGCGTAGTCCAACGCATCCTTTCTCCGGCCCCTCTGCACGCCCAGGCCCGGGCCGGGCGACTTCTATCTCCAAATGTATTTAATCATACGTATCCTGTATGATATCTAACACATATACTTTATAGGTAGCGATAAGGTTCCATTATCGTGACTAATTCCGCGCGTTAACTCAATCAAACACCATCATGGCCACTGGAATTACCGAATCAGACGTCTGGTCCGCCGCGGACGCGCTGCTGCTTGAAGGCGCACGGCCTACGATCGAGCGCGTACGCCAGAAGATCGGCCGAGGTTCTCCCAATACGGTCAGTCCGCACCTGGAAACCTGGTTCCGCGCGCTGGGCGCCCGCATCCAGGATCCGCGCGCCTTTGCCGCACCCCCCGCCGTGCCCGATCCGATCGCGCAGGCGGCTACGCATTTCTGGGAAGCGGCGCTGGCCACGGCCCGGGCAGAACAGGCGCGGGCCTACCAGGAACGATGGGAAGAACTGGCAAGGGAAGGGGAGCGGTTCGCAGCGCAGGCCGAACAACTGGAACAACGCGAAGCGCAACTACTTGAGCGCGAACGGGATCTGCAGGAAGCCCTGAAGGTCGCCACGGCCCAACTGGCAACCACGGAAGCCCGCTTGCAAGCGGCAGAAGCGCAATTGCGCCAGCGAGACAAGGCGCTGGCCGCCTCGCAGGACAGCCTGGAGGATGCCCGCGGCGCCAACAAGGCGCTCCTGGCCGACGCCGAACAGGATCGCGACCGCCACGCGCAAGCAATTGCCGCTTTGGAAGCCCGCCACGCCGCCCACGAGCGGCGATGGCTCAACGAACTGGATGCAGAGCGCGGGGCCGTAAAGCGTTTGCAAGCTCGCCTGGACGCGTCCCAGGCGGCCGCCCAGCAGCAGGCGGATCAACTACGCGATGCGCTCGCCGCCACGCAAGAGCAACTTCGTGCGTCGGACCAGCAGGCGGCAGCCTTGCAGGCGCAATCGCTGGCAGCCCAGCGCCAGCAACAAACCGAAGCCGTCGCCGCCGCCAATGCGCTACAGGCTAGCCAGGCGCGCGAATCCGACATCGCGCAACGCTTGGCCGTCGCATCCGCGCAGGTAAACGATCTGTTGGCGCAATTGAAGTCGCGAGACGCCCAGTTCAGCGACCTGGCCAACCGCTTGCTGGCCATCCAGGAAACGCCTCGGCTCGCGCCGTCGCCGCACACGCAGGATCCGTCGCAGGCCGCGCGTTCGGAGTGACCCTTTAGCCACCACGCAACTGCGCAACCGGCGGCCGCGTACGGCGGGATGCGTGACAGCGCTGGGAAGTGGCGCAAGAAATGCCCCGAAAGACGTATCTTCCGGGGCATGTTTCCAGACGCTCAGGAAAAACCTTGCTCGTCCGCGTACCGGAGCAATTCGGCGTTGGTCTCGATGTTCAGCTTGCGCATGGCCGACTGTTTTTGCGTGCCGATGGTTGCCACGGACCGGTGAAGACGCCGCGCGATCTCGGTGACGGAAAGGCCCTGCGCAAACATCCGGACCACCTCAAGTTCCTTGGGCGACAAGCCCTTGGCTTTGCCGGCGCGCCCCATCGTCACATCGTTCTGGCTGAGCCGCTGGCTGATGCTGTTCGACAGGATAGGACCGTTTTCGCTCAGCGCGCGGACGCAGATGGACACCAGTTCGTCGATCGGCTCTTCCTTGCTGACGATGCCCGCCACGCCAACCTGGCGAAGCTGGTTCAGGATGCCGCTGTTGGACATCATCGTGAAGACGACGATGGGAATCTCCGGAAACAGGCGCTGCAACCGTTCAATCAGGCGCAAGCCGTCCTCGTCCGCGGACCGGGCGGCCATTGAAAAGTCGGTGACGATGAGATGGCAGGGATGATCCTGCACGGCGGTGACGAGCTCGAGACCCGAGCGTGCCGTCGCGACCACCGTGAAGCCGGGCACGTCGTTCAGGGAATCCGCGAGCGCGAGGGAGATGATGGGATGGTCGTCGGCGACGATGATCCGAACATCCTGGTCGGACGAAAGCTTCATCATGGTCCCGCCATCGTGTTGATGATCGAATGAGCCTGGTGTACCCGGCTGCCCGGACTGCGACACGGCGCGGGGAAGCCGGTCCATGGCTGGCCCCGCCAGGCTGAGAGCGCCATGATTTTCGGTACGTCCGTCGGTGACCATTTTATGTTCAAACTCCACTGAAAAGGCGAGGAGAAGCGGTTGGGCTGCAGGCAGATAAACGCGCCAAACGGGCTGCCAGGGCTATAGACAAAGCCGCAGAATCTACCGCCGGAAGCAGACCTGATACATAGACAAGCTTCGAAAGCCCGTCGCCGCCGTCCCAACAAGCGGACTGATTGACGGCTAATTTTGTCGGTTAGACCTTCGCCAGCGTGTCGCGCAGCAGTCTCACAACCGCGTGGCCCTCCGCCTGGGCCGCAGCGTCCAGCCCGGCGCTTCGCAACTGGTCTTCCAGCGCCTCCAGGCGCTCGGTGATGGCTGTCATCTGCATGACGCTCAACGCGCCGCGCATCCGATGCAGGGTGCGACCAAGAAGGCGCTGGTCGTTCAGCTCCAAAGCCCGGACCATCTGCGCGATGTCCGTTTCCATCGTGCTGACGAACAGTGCGCGGTATTTTTCCGGCACGGCCGGCGCGGGATCGGGTTGGCGCGACGCGCGTGGCTGCGCCGCGGCTTCGGCAATGTCGGCCGATGGCGTGCCGGTTCCCTGCAGATGCCGGCGCAAGGTGGAAAGACTGATCGGCTTGACCAGCCACGACGTCATGCCCGCCGCCAGGCAACGCTCTTCTTCTTCGCGCATGGCATTGGCGGTGACACCGATGACGGGAATGGTGGCGCCTTGAGCCCGTAGCGCTTTCACGAGTTCATAGCCGTTCATGCGGGGCATGTTCACGTCGGTCAGAACCACGTCGTAACGCGTAATCCCCCACAGCATCAGCGCTTCCGCGCCGTCAGACGCCACGGTGACATCGCAGCCGAGTTGTTCAAGCTGGTGCTGCAAGGTTGCTTGATTGATCGGGTTGTCTTCGGCGACAAGGACCGACAGGCCCAGCGGGGCAAAGGCGCCGGTGTCGGTTTCCGGGGTCAATGCATGTTCTCCTCGAACCGCGGCCAGCATGCCGGCGGCAATGTGCTCGACGCTGGTGATGACCCGCACGGTCCGGGCGGTGGGCGGCTTGGCGCTCGCGCTAGCCAGCACATGATGGCCGGGCCAGTCGTGGAGGTTGCCGCCACTGGGATAGAGCACGTCCACCAGGATGTCGTCAGGCGCGCCGGCGGGCGGGGGAGTGGGCGCTGGAGCCGCCTTGGCGCCCCAGCGCTTGAGCCAT
>CBHWAL010000260.1:0-6896 GCA_966111495.1 uncultured Achromobacter sp.
TCGAAGACTTTCCGGCCGAAAAGTGGGATGCCATCCTGGCGCTGAATCTGTCCGCCGTGTTCCACGGCACCGCCGCCGCCTTGCCGCACATGAAGAAGCAGGGTTCTGGCCGCATCATCAATATCGCGTCGGCGCATGGCCTGGTGGCCTCGGCCAGCAAGTCGGCCTACGTGGCCGCCAAGCACGGCGTCGTGGGATTCACCAAGGTCACGGCGCTGGAAACGGCCGGCCAGGGCATCACCGCCAACGCCATCTGCCCGGGCTGGGTGCGCACCCCGCTCGTCGAAAAGCAGATCACCGCGCTGGCTGAAAAGAATGGCGTGGACCAGGAAGCCGCGGCCCGTGAACTGCTCAGCGAAAAGCAGCCGTCGCTGCAATTCGTGACGCCGGAGCAACTGGGCGGCACCGCCGTGTTCCTGGCCTCGGACGCCGCCGCGCAAATCACCGGCACGACCATCTCCGTCGACGGCGGCTGGACGGCGCGCTAAATCAAGGAAACCCTGAATGCTGTTGTTGCTTTCCCCCGCCAAGAAGCTGGACTACGACTCGCCGCTGCACGTCGAGACGCACACCCAGCCGATGTTCGTGGATCAGGCCGCTGGCCTGATCAAGGTCCTGAAGACCAAGACCGCCGAGGACATCTCGGATCTCATGAGCCTGAGCCCGGCCCTGTCTGAGCTGAACGTCCAGCGCTACGCGCACTGGAAGCGCAGCTTCACACAGGCCAACTCGCGCCAGGCCGTGCTGGCCTTCAATGGCGATGTCTACGAAGGCCTGGACGCCGCCACCCTGTCGGCCAAGCAGCTCGACTGGGCGCAGGAACACGTCGCCATCCTGAGCGGCCTGTACGGCGTGCTGCGCCCGCTTGACCTGATGCAGCCGTACCGGCTGGAAATGGGCACGCGGCTGGCCACCCCCAAGGGCAAGAACCTGTACGAGTACTGGGGAAGCACCATCGCGGACTACCTGAACGAGCGCCAGACCGGCCAGAAGTCACCGGTCATCATCAACCTGGCCTCCGAGGAATACTTCAAGTCCGTCGACCTGAAGGCCTTGAAGGCACGGGTGGTGCAATGCGTGTTCCAGGACTGGAAGAACGGCGCCTGGAAGATCATCAGCTTCCATGCCAAGCGCGCACGCGGGCTGATGGCGCGCTACGCCATCCAGCACAAGGTCGCCAAGCCGGAAGGCCTGCAGGGGTTTGATCTGGAAGGCTACGCGTACGACGCGTCGGCGTCGTCGGCGGACAAGCTGGTGTTCCGCCGCAAGCTGGATTGACGGAGTCGCTGGGCGGGGAAGGTGTCAGACACCCCGGAAGCGGTGCGGTCGCTTGAAGACTGTCTCGTTGGGGTGTCAGACACCTGGTTGAGACTTCGCCTTGTCACAAAAATGCCGGCCTGGCATCTCCGCCAGGCCGGCATTTTTTTCGCCTGCACAACCGGCGAACCCCCCCCGTTTATGACGCCGCTGCCGCCACCGGCGGCGCATGCAGCGGATCGGCCAGTGCCTGCAGTTCCTGGCGGATCATGTGGGTGGCCTTGAGCATCTGCTTCACGGGATAGACCAGCGCGGCCTGATCGCCTGCGGTATCGAACTGCGTGGGCAGGTCCAGCGGCACGCGCGGGGTGTTCTCATCCAGCAGGATGGTCATGCCATCCAGCGCCTGCCGGACCGGCACGGGCGTGGCGGGCAGCGCCGCCAAAATGGGAATCGCCGCGGTGATCTGCGAGGCCAGCACGTGGTTCTGGATCAGCAGGTTGTTCAGCTCGGGCACGTCCACTTGATGCGACTTGGGCTCGCTCATCATGCGGTAGAACGCCTCCGCGAAATTGCTGAAGGCGATGTGCACGTTCTTGCGCGCCAGGCGCCAGGCCAGGTCGGCGTCGATGACGGCGGGCGTGTCGGCGGCGGCTCCGCCCACCGGCGCGCCGTGCGCCTGCATGGCTTCGACGTAGCGCAGGCCGGCCAGCAGATACTCGCGGTTGGCGCGGGTGGCAGCTGAGGCCAGCGGCTTCAGGTAACGCGCCTCCCACCACGGCAGGATGTAGCTGCACACCAGCGCCAGCGCGCAGCCCAGCAGCGTGTCGATGGCGCGTTCGCCGATCACCGACATGGACACGGTGCCGGGCGACACGAAATGGAACACCAGCACCACGAACAGCGTGTTGAAGATCGCGCTGGCCATGTAGTTGAGCTGCACCATGCTGTTGCCCATGATGCAGGCGCCCAGCAGGACGGCGAACAGGATGCTCGGCTCGTCGGTCACGTTGAACAGCAGCAGCGCGGCAATGCAGCCGATCAGGGTGCCGGTCAGGCGCCAGCCATTGCGCTGGCGCGTCAGCGCGAAGCCCGGCTTCATGATGATCACGATGGTCAGCATGATCCAGTAGTTGTGCGCCGAGAACTCGGGCGACAGCCAGCGGCTGGCCAGCGTCATGGCGATGGCCGCGGCAGCCGTCACGCGCAGCGCATAGCGGAAATGCGGCGAATCCAGCCGCAGGTTGCTGGTCAAGAGGCCAAAGCGGAATTCCTGGCGCGAAATGAACCGCGTCAGCGACTTGTTGATGCGCAGCACGTCGGTGGGCTTGGCATCGGGCGAGGCTGCGGTGTGGTCGGCCAGCCGGTCCACGATGCGCGCCGAATTGCGCAGGCGCCGCAGCACCTGGATGATGAGCGCCAGCATCTCCGGATCGCGTTCGCCCAGCCCCTGCTGCTTGAGCTGCTCGATCTCGTACTCGATGGCGCGCAGCTCGGCCTTGGCGCTGCTGCGGTACTGCACCTTGCGCCCGCGCGACACGTCCAGCGCGATTCGGTTCAGTTCCAGCGACATCTTCACCAGCGCGTCGCGCATGAACATCAGGCAGTCGTTGCCGGCCAGCGTGCGGCGCAGCGCCGCGTAGTCGGTGTGCGTGGCAACCAGCGTGTCCAGCAGCTGCAGCATGTCCACGAACATGTTCCAGATCATCACGCGCTGGCGGTCGCCCAGGCCCTTGCCGCGGGGCAGGGCGCGCAGCACCATGTCGCGCGCGGCCTGATGCTTTTCGGTCATGACGGACTGGCGCTGGATCAGATCGCGATAGGCCTCGTCCAGGTCGGAGGTTTCGTCGTAGAACGCCGCGCGCGCCGCCACATAATCGGCGGTGGCAAACAGCGCCACCGACATGGCCTGCTGCTCTTCGCGCAGCCAGAACAGGCGCGAAAACCCCAGGCTGAACACCACATAGAACAGCGCGCCGCCCAGCGTGGCGGCGGCATGGGCCAGCACCTCGTGCGGCGCCAGCGGCGAGTGCATGGTCAGCGTCATCAGCAAAAGGCCCGCAAAGCCGATCAGGCCGCCGCGCTTGCCGAACACCGTGAACATCGAATAGACGAAGCACTGCGCAATGACCGCCAGCCAGATCAGCACCGGATGCGAGGACGCCAGCCCCGTGATGATGACGGTGATCGTGCCCAGCGCCGCCCCGCCCAGCATTTCGTTGGTGCGGTGCCGCTGCGGGCCGCCCGGCTGGTCGATGATCGCCAGGCATTGGGCGCCGAAGGTCGCCACCAGCCCGGTCGTGTAATTGCCGAAGATGCCGCCCAGCACCAGCACGGGCAACAGCATGCCAACCCCCTGGCGCACCCCTCCGAAGAAGTAGTGGCTATAGAGGAAGCGGCGAATGCTGGCAATGCGTAAATCCATGGGCGGCGGCTCGGTTCTGGATGACGGAACAAGTATAGAGAGGCCGTCGCGGGTTTTGGGGCCGGATAGTTACCGAACCCTCCACGCAACGGTTGGCAAAAGCCGATTTGCCACCTTTGACGCAACGCGGTAAATTGCTCCACTTGCTTCGGTCTGCCTATCCGATACCGGAGCGTTGATGCGAACGGCCAGGGTCACATCCCAGCCGTTGTGCAGCAAGTCTCACCTGCCGTTGGCCGCGCCACAAGCGTGTGTTGCCAAGGCTTCCATTTCGACCTCCAGCGTCCCCCAGGGGCGTTTGCACTGCGTTCTGTCGAGCGTGTGCCGGGTCGGCAAGGTGTCCGGGTGGCGTGGCTCCGTGAGCCGCTAAGCGCCGGATCATGTTGTCGTAACCGGTATGGGTTCAGTTGCCGCCGTATCCGGGCGCGCAGCAGTCAGGGTTGCAGGGCCGGTTTTGAAAGGAACTACAACATGGAAATGAATGGCGCCGATATCGTCGTGCGCTGCCTGGCCGATGAAGGCGTGGAACACGTTTTCGGCTACCCTGGCGGCGCGGTGCTCTACATTTACGACGCAATCTTCAAGCAAGACAAATTCCAGCATATCCTGGTTCGTCACGAGCAAGCTGCCGTGCACGCGGCCGATGCCTACTCGCGCTCGTCGCAGAAGGTCGGCGTCTGCATCGTGACCAGCGGTCCGGGCGTGACCAATGCCGTCACCGGCATTGCCACCGCCTACATGGACTCCATCCCGATGGTCATCATCAGCGGGCAGGTGCCCACTGCGGCCATTGGCGAGGACGCCTTCCAGGAATGCGACACCGTCGGCATCACGCGTCCCTGCGTCAAGCACAACTTCCTGGTGCGCGACGTGAAGGACCTGGCCGAAACCATGCGTCGCGCGTTCTACATTGCGCGCACGGGCCGTCCCGGCCCGGTGCTGGTGGATATCCCCAAGGACATCACCGTCGCGCAGTGCAAGTACGTGCCGCCCAAGGGCGAGATCTCGATGCGTTCCTACGCGCCCGTCAACAAGGGCCATCAGGGACAAATCAAGAAGGCCGTGCAGATGCTGCTGGCGGCCGAGCGCCCCATGATCTACACCGGCGGCGGCGTCATCCTGTCGAACGCCGCGCCCGAGCTCAACAAGCTCGTGACGCAACTGGGCGCGCCCTGCACCAGCACCCTGATGGGGCTGGGCGGCTATCCGGCCAGCAGCGGCCAGTTCGTGGGCATGCCCGGCATGCACGGCACGTACGAGGCCAACATGGCCATGCAGCACTGCGACGTGCTGCTTGCCATCGGCGCCCGTTTCGATGACCGCGTGATCGGCAATCCCAAGCATTTCGCGCAGAACGCCCGCAAGATTATCCACATCGACATCGATCCCTCGTCGATCTCCAAGCGCGTGCGCGTGGATGTCCCGATCGTGGGCAACGTCAAGGACGTCCTGGCCGACCTCAGCGCGCAGTTCGAGATCGCCGCCGCCGAGCACAAGCCTGCCTCGCTCGCCAAATGGTGGGACCAAGTCGAGACGTGGCGCGGCAAGGAATGCCTGAAGTTCGCCAACTCGGACGAAGTCATCAAGCCGCAGTACGTGGTGGAAAAGCTCTGGGAAGTGACCGGCGGCGACGCCTTCGTCACCTCGGACGTCGGCCAGCACCAGATGTGGGCGGCGCAGTACTACAAGTTCGACAAGCCGCGCCGCTGGATCAACTCCGGTGGCCTGGGCACGATGGGTGTGGGCCTGCCGTACGCCATGGGCGTGCAGATGGCCAATCCGGGCAAGGACATCGCCGTGATTACCGGCGAAGCCTCGATCCAGATGAACATCCAGGAACTGTCGACCTGCCACCAGTACCGCCTGACGCCCAAGATCGTCTGCCTGAACAACCGGTTCCTGGGCATGGTGCGCCAATGGCAGCAGATCGACTACGGCTCGCGCTATTCCGAGTCGTACATGGATTCGCTGCCCGATTTCGTCAAGGTCGCCGAAGCCTACGGCCACGTGGGCCTGCGCATCGAACGACCGGCCGACGTCGAACCGGCGCTGCGCGAAGCGTTTGGCAAGCACAAGGAGCGCCTGGTCTTCCTGGACTTCATCACCGACCGCACCGAAAACGTGTGGCCGATGGTCAAGGCCGGCCGCGGGCTGACTGAAATGCTGCTCGGCTCTGAAGACCTGTAAGGAGGCCCCGCAATGAAGCACGTGATTTCCGTCCTCCTCGAAAACGAACCCGGCGCGCTGTCCCGCGTGGTGGGCCTGTTTTCGGCCCGGGGCTACAACATCGAAACCCTGACCGTGGCGCCCACCGAGGATTCCACGCTGTCGCGCATGACCATCGTCACGACCGGTTCGGACGAGGTCATCGAACAGATCACCAAGCATTTGAACCGCCTGGTCGATGTCGTGAAGGTGGTGGACCTGACCGAAGGCGCCCACATCGAGCGCGAGCTGATGCTCGTGAAGGTGCGCGCCGTTGGCAAGGAACGCGAGGAAATGAAGCGCATGGCGGACATCTTCCGCGGCCGCATCATTGACGTCACCGACAAGTCCTACACCATCGAATTGACCGGGGTGCAGGAAAAAGTACAGGCCTTCCTCGAGGCCCTGGACCGCAGTGCCATCCTTGAAACCGTACGCACCGGCGTGTCCGGCATCGGACGCGGTGAACGGATTTTGAAGATTTGACCGGCCTTCCAGGCCTGCCTCACCCTACATTTGAATCAAACGAATATCCAAATACTGGAATCTGGAGCACAACATGAAAGTTTTCTACGACAAAGACTGCGATCTGTCCCTCATCAAAGGCAAGACCGTTGCCATCATCGGCTACGGTTCGCAAGGTCACGCGCACGCGCTGAACCTGCATGAGTCGGGCGTGAAGGTCATCGTCGGCCTGCGCAAGGGCGGCGCCTCGTGGAACAAGGCCGCCAACGCCGGCCTGGAAGTCAAGGAAGTCGCGGAAGCCGTCAAGTCGGCCGACATCGTCATGATGCTGCTGCCCGACGAAAACATCGCCTCGGTCTACAACAACGAAGTCCACGGCAACATCAAGGCGGGCGCCGCCCTGGCATTTGCCCACGGCTTCAACGTGCACTACGGCCAGGTCGTGCCGCGCGAAGACATCGACGTCATCATGATCGCCCCGAAGGCCCCCGGCCACACGGTGCGCAACACGTACAAGCAGGGTGGCGGCGTGCCCCACCTGGTC
>CBHWAL010000261.1:0-6870 GCA_966111495.1 uncultured Achromobacter sp.
GTACACACCCTGGCTGGTCAGATACATGTGATTGACGACCTGGGACCACGTATTGCCCGCGTGCTTGAGCAGTCCGGGGAAGTACGGTCCGAACATCGCGTACGCCATGAACACCAGCGCGATGATCGGCAGCGGCCAGCCCATCGCGCGCCGCGTGGCTTCCAAGAGGCCGATCAGCAGGATCGAGCCCATCAGCACGTCCTGCGGCAGCGGATTGCCCACGCGGAATGCCAGGTCCTCGAAGATGTACGGGATGTACAGTACCGACAGCGCCAGCGCGACCGCGATGATCCAGTCGTACAGCGGAATGCCGCCCGGCGCATACCAGGTCGACTTGGGTTCGCGCTGGTAATGTGCCTTGGAAAAGCCGAACACCAGGAAGATCAGGCTCAGCACAAAGGCCAGGTGCACGCCGCGGTGCGTCGCCTCGCGCAGCAGGCCGAAGCCGGCGGTGTAGTAATGAAAGATCGAGAGGCTGACCAGCAGGCCCGAGACGATCCACGTGGCAGTCTTGTCCAGCGGCCGGAAGCGGATTTCCGAATCGTACTTTTCCGCCAGCTTCTGGGTTTTCTCGTGATCGATTTCCATCGCGGTAATTCTCAAGGTGATCCAGCAAGCAGGGCCGCACAACGGCGGCCCTGCTCAGATGCGGCGCCAGAACAAACGCCGCCACATAAAGACCTACGCGTCCCGCCAACCTCTACAAAGGCAAGCCACTCGCAAAAAGAACCGAAGCCGCCCAAGCGGGGCCGCGCGGATCCGGCTCTGCCGGTCCGCCACCGGCGCCCCTGGGGGAAGCGCCGCAGGCGCACGGGGGGGGCCTACTTCAGCAGGCCAATCTCTTTGTAGAACTTCTCGGCGCCCGGGTGGAACGGGATGCCCGCGCCCTTCGTCGCGTTCTCGCGCGTGATCAGCTTGCCCTTGGCGTGGCCGGCGTCCAGCGTCTTGCGCGTGGCGTCGCTGTACAGCGCCTTGGTCACCTCATACACCGTCTGCTCGGGGATCTTGGCGGACGTCACCATCTGCGCGTTCACCGAGATGGTCTTGACCTCGGGAATGTTCTGGTACGTGTTGGCGGTGATGACATCAGGCGTGAAGAACTCCTGCTTGGCGCGCAGCGCGTCGATTTCCGGGCCCACCAGCGAAACGAGTTCAATGTTGCCCGTGGAAGCCAGTTCGGCGATGGCGCCGGCAGGCGCGCCGCCCACAAAGAAGAACGCGTCCAGGCCGCCGTCCTTGAGCTTGTCGCCCGCCTGATTGGGTTTCAGGTATTCGGCCTTGATGTCCTTGTCGGTCATGCCGTACGCGCCCAGGATCAGGCGCACGTCGACCAGCGTGCCGGAACCCGGCTCGTCCATCGACACGCGCTTGCCCTTCAGGTCGGCCACGCTCTTGATGCCGGCGCCCTTGCGCGTGACGAGGTGAATGCTTTCCGGATACAGCGTCGCGATCAGGCGCAGGTCCTGCGCCTTGGGCTTGCCTTCGAACGTGCCGGTGCCGCTGTAGGCCCAGAACGCCACGTCCGACTGCGTGAAGCCGGCTTCAAACGAGCCGCCCATGATGCCGTTGATGTTGGCGACCGACCCGTTGGAGGCAACCGCCGTGGCGATCAGCTTGCCGGGTTGCGACACGGCGTTGCCGATGATGCCGCCGATCGGGTAGTACGTGCCCGCCGTGCCGCCCGTGCCGATGCGGAAAAACTGCTGGGCGTGCGCCGAACTGGTGGCGCCGACAGCGGCGACCGCGACGGTCAGGGCGGTGATCCAGTGCTTGAGTTTCATGCGGACTTCTCCGGTACTTGTTGACAGGTCTGTCGGGTGACGTGGGTCGTCTTGTCATCGCCGGCGCGGCAGCATTGCCACGCCGGAAATGGGCCTCCCCTTGGGGGCCGTTTTCATGATGAAATTCTGTCATGACGCCCACTGGTAGCCAATGGTTACGGGGCTATCGTTTACCTGGGGGTGCATCGCCCGTTTGGTTATGGGTGGTCCCGCTTTGGTTATGCGCGTGTTACCTCTCATGCAGTCAGACTACGGAGTCAACAGGATGTCCCAGGAAGTCATACGCGGCATTGCGCTGCCCCCGCCCGCGCAGCCGGGCGATCCCTTGGCCCGCGTCGATACGCCCAGCCTGGTGCTGGACCTGACGCCCTTCGAGGCCAACCTGCGCGCGATGCAGGCCTGGGCCGACCGCCACGACGTCGCGCTGCGGCCGCACGCCAAGGCGCATAAGTGCCCGCAGATCGCCCTGCGTCAGCTTGAACTGGGCGCGCGCGGCATCTGCTGCCAGAAGGTCAGCGAAGCCCTGCCCTTTGTGGCCGCCGGCATCCAGGACATCCACATCAGCAACGAAGTCGTCGGCCCCGCCAAGCTGGCGCTGCTGGGTCAGCTGGCGCGCGTGGCGAAGGTCAGCGTGTGCGTGGACAACGCGCACAATCTGGCGCAGGTGTCGCAAGCCATGGTGCAGGCGGGCGCGCAGATCGATGTGCTGGTGGAAGTGGATGTCGGCCAGGGCCGTTGCGGGGTGTCGGACGATGCCCTCGTGCTGGCGCTGGCGCAGCAGGCGCGCGACCTGCCGGGCGTGAACTTCGCCGGGTTGCAGGCCTATCACGGGTCGGTGCAGCATTACCGCACGCGCGACGAACGCGCCGAGGTCTGCCGCCAGGCGGCGCGCATTGCCGCGTCCTACGCGCAGTTGCTGCGCGAAAGCGGCATCGCCTGCGACACCATTACGGGCGGCGGCACGGGCAGCGCCGAATTCGATGCTGCCAGCGGCGTCTACACCGAATTGCAGGCCGGTTCCTATGCTTTCATGGATGGGGATTACGGCGCCAACGAATGGGACGGCCCGCTAGCGTTTGAAAACAGCCTGTTCGTGCTGGCCACCGTCATGAGCAAGCCGACGCCCGACCGGGTGATCCTGGATGCGGGTCTGAAGTCCACCACCGCCGAATGCGGCCCGCCCGCCATCTTCGGCGAACCGGGGTTGACCTACACCGCCATCAACGACGAACACAGCGTGGTCCGCGTGGAGCCGGGGGCGCAGGCGCCCGACCTGGGCGCGGTGCTGCGGCTGGTGCCGTCGCACGTCGATCCCACGTTTAATCTGCATGACGGGCTGGTGGTCATGCGAAATGGCGTGGTGGAAGATATCTGGGAAATTGCGGCGCGCGGGTTCTCGCGCTAACGAAAAAAGGCCGGCACGCCGTCAACGTGCCGACCCTTCGATGCAGGCAGCCAGCGCCTACTTGGCCTGGTTCTGGATCTTCTCCCCGCCACGTTCGATATCCTTACCGGCACCTTCCATCGTGTTGCAGCCGGCGGTCACGGCGGAGATCGCGAGCAGCAGCGCAAGCCAAATACGGTGGGTCATTTTTTTCTCCTTCGGGCGTTTCATTGGACGTTGCGGGTCATGCCAACTGGCAGCCGCGATTACTTGTCCAGCAAGTCCCGTGCCTGATCCTTGGCCTCACCCACATTGCGCTGCACTTTGCCCTCGGTTTTCTCGATTTTTCCTTCTGCCTCGGTCTTGGTGCTGCCGGTCACCTTGCCGGCCGTTTCCTTCACGGCGCCCTTTACTTCCTTGACGGCGCCCTTGATGCGGTCCTTATCCATGTCATCGCTCCTTCAGTCTCAGGTTGCGTGAAACCGCGCTGGGAAATCCACTACTCCGGCTGCGGACAGGTCCAATATAGGAACCGCGCTTCATGCGCGATAGAAGCATGCGCACCGGGGCAACTGGTGCATTTTTACCGGTCGATTGCCGACAGGTCCGTCATGCCGAGAAACTGCCGCAACTCGGGCGTGGCGGGCGCACTGAAGAGTTCTTCCGGCGGACCGATCTCGTGAACCCTGCCCTGGTGCATGAACACCACCCGGTCGCAGACCTCGCGCGCAAAACGCATCTCATGCGTCACCATCAACAGCGTCATGCCGTCGGCCGCCAATTCCCGCACCACCGCCAGCACTTCGTTGACCAGCTCCGGATCCAGCGCCGACGTGATCTCGTCGCACAAGAGCGCCAGCGGTTGCATCGCCAGCGCGCGCGCAATGGCTACCCGCTGCTGCTGCCCGCCCGACAACTCGTCCGGCCACGCGTCGAACTTATGCGCCAGTCCCACGCGGGTCAGCATGGCGCGCGCCATGTCCGCTGCCTCGGGCTCGGGCACACGCTTGGCCACCATGGGCGACAGCATCACGTTGCGCCCGACCGTCAGGTGCGGAAACAGGTTGAACTGCTGAAAAATCATCCCGACCTTCAACCGCAGCGCACGTAGCCGAAGCTCGTCATCGCCCAGCTGCGCGTCGGCCACCATGATCGCGCCGCCGTCAATTTGCTCCAGCCCGTTGATGCACCGCAGCAGCGTGCTCTTTCCCGACCCGCTCTTGCCGATGATGGCAATCACCTCGCCGGGTTCCACGCGCAACGTCACGCCTTTCAGCACTTCGTTGTCGCCAAACCGCTTGCGGACGTCTTCAAGGGCGATGAGGGGCATGCAACTTCCTTTCCAGCCGAAGGCTGAGGCGCGACAGGGGCCAGCACAGCACGAAATAGAGCAGCGCCGCGCAGGCATAGACGGTGAAGGGACTGAAGGTGGCGTTGGTGATCACCGTCGCCGCCTTCGACAATTCCGTGAAACCGATGATGGACGTCAGCGCCGTGCTCTTGACGATCTGCACCGCAAAGCCCACGGTGGGCGCCACCGCAATGCGCAGCGCCTGCGGCAGCACCACGTAGCGCATCTGCTGCACGTAGCCCAGCGCCAGGCTGGCCGACGCTTCCCACTGTCCCTTCGGTATGGCCTCCACGCAGCCACGCCAGATCTCGGCCAGAAACGCGCCCGACCACAACGTCAGCGCCGCGCCCGCGGCCAGCCACGGCGGCACCTCCACGCCGATCAGCGACAGGCCGAAGAACGCCAGGAACAGTTGCATCAGCAGCGGCGTGCCCTGGAAAAGTTCGATGTATGCCCAACTGATGCGCCGCATCGCGGCCACGCGCGACGTGCGCATCATCAGCGCCAGCACGCCCATCAGCGCCCCGCCCGCAAAGGCTGCAAGAGACAGAATGATCGTCCAGCGCGCCGCCAGCAGCAGGTTGCGCACGATGTCCCAGGTGGAAAATTCGATCATCGTGCCGCCTTGCGGAACAACCGCCGCCCGGTCATGCGCAGGATCTGCCGCAGCAGCACCGCCAGCGCCAGATAGATGCCGGTCGTCACGAGATACACCTCGAACGCCCGGAAGTTGCGCGACTGAATGAAGTTCGCCGCAAACGTCAGGTCCTCGGCCGCGATCTGCGAGCACACCGCCGACCCCAGCATCACGATCACGATCTGCGACGACAGCGCCGGCCAGATCCGCATCAGCGCGGGCATCAACACGATGTGCCGGAACACCTGCAGCCGCGACAGCGCCAGGCTCGCGCCCGCCTCGTACTGTCCGCGCGGTGTGGCGTCGATACCGGCGCGGATGATCTCGGTGCTGTAGGCGCCCAGGTTCAATGCCATCGCCAGGCAAGCGGCCTGCATTTCTTTAAGCTGGATGCCCAGCGACGGCAGGCCAAAGAACACAAAAAAGAGCTGAATCAGAAACGGCGTGTTCCGGATCAGCTCGACATACGCGGTGACCGGCGCGCGCAGCCATGTCGGCCCCTGCGTGCGCACCCAGGCGCACGCGATGCCGATCGCCACGCCCGCCACCGCGCCGAACGCAATCAGTTCGATCGTCACGCCGATGCCCTTGAGCAGCACCGGCGTGTACTCGAACACCGAGGCGAAGTCGTACTGGTAAGCCATGACGGCCGCGCTCGGGCTACAGATCCTTGGGCAGCGCGGCGCCCAGCCACTTCTGCGAGATCGCCGACAACGAGCCGTCCTGCTTGGCGGCCGCCAGAATGTCGTTCACGCGGGCGCGCAGCTTCGGTTCGTCCTTGTTCAGGCCGATGTAGCACGGCGAGTTCTTGATCAGGAATTTCGTCTCGGGCTTCTTGGGCGGATTGCGCGCCAGAATCGCCGCAGCGACCACGTTGCCCGTTGCGATCATCGGCACCTGCCCCGACAGAAAGGCGGTGATCGTGCCGTTGTTGTCCTCGTACCGCTTCACCGTGGCGGATGCGGGCGCAATCTTGGTCAGCTCGATGTCTTCCACCGCGCCGCGCGTCACGCCAATGGTCTTGCCCGCCAGGTCCGCGGCGGACGACACCTTCAGGTCCGCGGGGCCGAACACGCCGTTGAAGAATGGCGCGTACGCTTCAGAAAAATCGATGGCCTTCTCGCGCTCGGCATTCTTGCCCATGCTGGAGATCACCAGGTCCACCTTCTTCGTCTGCAGGTAGGGCACACGGTTGGCGCTGGTGACCGGCACCAGTTCCAGCTTCACGCCCAGCTGCTTGGCGATGAGCTGGGCCGTGTCGATGTCATAACCCAGCGGCTTCATGTCCGAGCCCACCGACCCAAACGGCGGAAAGTCCTGCGGCACGGCGATCTTGATGACGCCCGCCTTGACGATATCGTCCAGCGCGTCGGCGTGCGACACAGGGGCGGCCAGCAGGGTGGCGGCGGCGCAAAGGGACAGCAACAGGGATCTGCGTTTCATGAGGAACTCTCCAGGGCCCGCACTGCCCGGGTGGGTCAATGCGTTGCACACCAATTCGGTATACAAACGCATTCAATGCAAGTTCCATGCCATATCTCATGTACTGGGAGCGACGCGGGGATGGTGCATCCCGCGCCCCGCCATGGTGCGGCCGATGCGCCGCGGGTGCGCATGCCGGCACTGCTTTGGACCGTGCGGACTGCCGGGGCCGGGCGTTGAATCAGACGACCGGATGCGGACGTCGAGATGCGGGCGTCGGGGGTCAGGTGTCGAG
>CBHWAL010000262.1:0-6844 GCA_966111495.1 uncultured Achromobacter sp.
TGCCCGGCACGACCACGCCCGATCCGAAGCCCATGTAGTTGGACTGGATGAACGAGATCATCATGCCGTTTTCGTCGGCGGCGGTCAGGTAGATGGTGCCGCCCGCGTGCGGACGGCCGGCTTCAAAGTGGGTGGCCTGATCCAGGCGGATCAGCTTGGCGCGGCTGTCCAGGTAGCCGTCCGACAGCATCTGTTCGGGCGTGACCTGCATGGCGCGCGGGTCGGCCACGTACTTATACAGGTCGGCGAAGGCCAGCTTCATGGCTTCGATCTGGATGTGCTGCGATTGCACCGAATCCACGGGGATATCGGCCATGTCGAAGCGTTCGACGATGCCCAGCGCGATCAGCGCGGCGATGCCCTGCCCGTTCGGCGGGATTTCATGCAGCTCGTAACCGCGGTACGACTTGGAGATGGGCTTGACCCATTCCGGGCGGTAGCCGCGCAGGTCTTCCAGCGTCATCGCGCCGCCGCATTCCTTGCTGAAGGCGGCGATGCGCTCGGCCAGTTCGCCTTCGTAGAAGTCGCGGCCCTTGGATTCGGCGATGCGGCGCAGCGTGTTGGCGGCGTCGGGGAAACGGAAGTGCTCACCGACCTTGGGCGCGCGGCCTTCGGGCAGGAAGGCCTGGGCGTAGCCGGGCTGCGACTTCAGTTCCTCGGCGGCGGCGGCCCACTTGTGCGCGACCACGGGCGGCACGGCATAGCCGCGCTCGGCGATCTCGATGGCGGGCTCGAACAGTTGTTCGAACGGCAGCTTGCCCAGCTTTTCATGCAGCGCGGCCCAGCCGGCCACCACGCCAGGGACCGTGACCGAGTCCCAGCCGCGCTTGGGCTGGATGGCCAGGCCGTTATCGCCGGTGCCGTACTTGCGCTTGAAGTATTCGGTGTTCCAGGCGGCGGGCGCGACGCCCGACGAGTTCAGGCCATGCAATTCCTTGCCATCCCAGACGATGGCAAAGCAGTCGCCGCCCAGGCCGCACGAGACCGGTTCGACCAGGACGATCGTGGCTGCAGCCGCGATGGCGGCGTCCACGGCGTTGCCGCCCTTGAGCAGCATGCGCAGACCCGCCTGGGCCGCCAGCGGGTGCGACGTGGAAACCACGTTGCGAGCGAACAGCGGGATGCGAACGGAAGGATACGGGTTGCCCCAGTCGAAGGATTTCATGTGGCGGGTCTCATAACGGTTAAGCGGGCGAAGTTACTCTCGTGCTTTAATTAAATCAATTTGATTTTTTGTTCCGTCATAAAAGAATTTTTTATGAGTACGATCCGATTCCTGCGCACGTTTCTGGCGGTCGCGCACCACGGTTCCTTCTCCGAGGCCGCCGAGCAGGTCGCCCTGACGCAGGCGGCCGTCAGCTTCCAGATGCGCACACTGGAGGCCGAACTGGGGCGGGAGCTCTTTGACCGCAGCGGGCGCCTGGCCATCCTGAACGCGGCCGGGCGCGAATTGCTTCCCGAAATCAAGCACTTGCTGGATTTATACGACAGACTGCGGCGGCCGAGCACAGCGCCCGGCGAATTGGCCGGCTCGGTGTCGGTGGGCAGCATCGTGTCCTGCATGGGTACGCTGTCCAAGGTCATTTCAGGGCTGAAGAAGGCCCATCCCAAGCTCGACGTGCGCATCCTGTCGGGCAAGGCTAGCGAACTGGCGGGCAAGGTAGAGGACGGCGAACTGGACGCCGCGTTCCTCGTGGAGGCCGGCCGCAAGATGGCCAGCACGCGCTGGACGCCGCTGTATGAAGAACAGATGGTGGTGATCGCCCCGCGCTCGGCCGCCGGCAAGGACGCCCGCGAGGTGCTGGCGGGCAATCCCTTTCTGCGCTTTGACCGGACCCAGCGCACCGGGCTGCAGATCGACCGCCTGCTGCGGCGCATGGCGGTGCCAGTCAATGAATTCCTGGAACTGAACGCGATCGAGACACTGGTGGAACTGGTGCGCCAGGAGGTCGGCGTGACGCTGCTGCCGCTGATCAACGGCGCGAACTGGCAGCACAGCCCGGAGCTGCGGATTTTCTACCTGCCCGAAGACCTCGGCCCCCTATCGCGTTCCATTGGCATGTTGGAACGCCGCGAGCATGCCCGCCAGGGCATCACGGCGGCGATCTGCGAGGCGTGCGCGCAGGCTTTCCGCGCACGCGACCCGCAAACCGCCGCGTGAGGATCACCCGGCCATGGCCGGGTCAGTCACGGACGCCTTGCCCGTCTCGATGCGGCCGGCAAAGCGGCGCAGCCACGACGGATCCTCGGCCAGGCGCACCGTGAAATCGTACCAGGCATGGCTGGCGGCCAGCGCCCAGTGCTGCTCGACCTGCCCGCCCGCCGGAACCGTGAACGTCCAGCGTTCGTGGTTGGCGTAATAGGCGTTGGGCGCGACTTCAAAGGTGCACGGCGTCTTGCCGGCGTTGATGAAGCTGACGTAGGCGTCGCCGTTGGCGATGTCGTAGCAGACGCGGATCTCGGCATCCTGCTGCGCCGTGCGGTCGTGCGCCAGGTCGCCCGCGAAATGGCGGTGCCAGCCGTTGGGACCCAACACCCACAGGTCGTACTTGCCGCCGTCGGCCGCCGTGTCCCAGCTGCCTTCAAGCTGCTTGTCCGGTTCCACCGTGTAGCGGCGCGGCAGGCGATCCAGGTGCAAGCGGTCGTAGACGTGGAACACCGCGGCCTGCTTGCCGGTGTTGGAGAACACCAGCCACATGTTGCCGGTGCCCGGCTGGCTGCGGCCGCTGGTGTGCAGCTCGTACGGCAAGGCGCAGGAATTGCGGATGCCCTTTTCCTGCACGCCCTTGGTCTGCGTGGACGGATCCGGCAGCGGCACCGCGGGCAACGCTTGCTGGGCGGCGCGTTCCAGGTCCGATTCCGTACGCGTCTGGAGATTCAGGTTGGGCAGTTGCGCGTCATTCGGCGTGGCGAAGTTGAAGGCCGAGGTCAGGTCGCCCAGCACCGCGCGGCGCCACGGGCTGATGTTCTCTTCCTTCACGCCGAAGCGGGCTTCCAGGAAACGCAGCACCGACGTGTGGTCGAACGCCTGGGAATTGACCCAGCCGCCGCGGCTCCACGGCGACACCACGTACATGGGCACGCGCGGACCGGGCCCGTAGACGCGGTTGTCAGCGGCGTCCTGGGCGGACGCGTGCGTGTGGCGCTCCAGGTCGGTGTTGACGGTGGAGGCGCCGGCCATGGAACCGTCCGCGTTCAGCGACGGCGCGGCGGGCGGCGGCACGTGGTCGAAGTAGCCGTCGTTCTCGTCGAAGTTGATGAGCAGGACGGTTTTGCTCCAGACATCCGGATTGGCGGTCAGCGCATCGAGCGTTTCCTGGATGTACCAGGCGCCTTGCACGGGACTGGACGGACCGGGGTGTTCGGAGTAATCGGCGGGCGCGACGATCCAGGAAATCTGCGGCAGCGTGCCGTTGAGGGCGTCGTCCCGCAGAGCTTGCAGGAAGCCGCCGTCGGGCATGGTGTTGGCCGTGCCCTTGTACAGCGGATTGGACGCATCCATGCTGGGCGTCCAGGCGGGGTACGGCGCGCCGTTGGTGCCATTGCCGGCCAGTTCGTTGGCGCGGCGGTACTGCTGAAAGCCGGCCAGCGGGTTGTCGCCGAAGTTCTCGGGCAGGTTCTGGTAGACCTTCCAGGTCACGCCGTTTTCCTGCAGGCGCTCGGGGTACGTCTTCCAGGTCCAGCCGGTGGTCGAGGCGCCCAGGCTGTCCCACTGGTTGCGGGTGGACGGACCATTGCCCTGCGCCAGCGGATCGTTGGTGCCGGTCCAGTGGAACAGGCGGTTGGTGTTGGTGCCGCCGTGCGTCGAACAGTGGTAGGCATCGCACAGCGTGAAGGCATTGGCCAGCGCGAACTGGAATTCCACTTCCTTTTCGCGGTAGTAGCCCATGGACTGGTTCTGCTTGTAGCGCGGCCACTGGTACATGCGGCCGCCGTCCCAAGCCATCTGGGCGTCAACGTAGTCGTGCGGCGTGCCGGCCACGCGCTGGGCGTTGCCCTGGGTGCTGTCCAGGTGATACGGCATGACGACGCGCGTGCCGTTGGTCTGTTCCCAGACCGAGCGGTTCTGCGGCAGCGGAATGGTGATGCGGTCGCCAAAGCCGCGCACGCCCTTGAACGTACCGAAGTACATGTCGAACGAACGGTTTTCCTGCATGAGGATGACCACGTGCTCGACGTCGTTGATGGTGCCGGTGCGGTTGTTGGCGGGAATGGCCAGCGCGCGGCGGATGGCCGGCGGGAACATCGACAGCGCGGTCAGCCCCGCAGTGGAGGCGGCCGCGTTGCGCAGGAACCGGCGCTTGCCGGCGTGGATCGTGTCTTTTTCGGACTTCACGGATTCTTTTCCTATGGGTCTACAAGGAGCGCGGCTCAGGGCGCGCAACGCAGTTCGGGCTTGGCGGGCGGCGGCGGCGCGGGCGTCTCGGGCTGGGTGGGGGTGCCCGGGTCGGTGGGGGTGGCCGCGTCGTCATCGTCGTCGCCGCCACCGCAGGCAGCCAGGGTGACGGTCAGCATCAGCACCGCGCCGGCGCGCAGGAAACCGCGCAAAATCATGGACTTGCTCATGGGGTATCTATCCTTGGGACATCAGGGAAACAGTTCGGAGACGGATTTGCCGGACATGGCGAGGGACTTGACCTCTGCCTCGGTCAACTCGCGCGACCAGAACGCCAGGTCATCGAAAACCATCATGTACGGGCCCTTGGTGCCGGCGCAGCAGATGCCGTAGGTGCCGCGGCCGTCTTCGTTCAGGCCGATGTGCGGGCCGAAGACGCCGGCGATCTGGGTGAGGTTGACGGTGCCGGTGGCCTTGGTGAGCCGCGTGAAACCCAGTTCGCTGTCGTAGCGGTAGGCCACCATGGTCTTGGTCGTCTTGTTGACGGACATAGCGATGTAGACGGGCTTGTTGGCGGTGAACTTGACGCCTTCGATGTCGACGCGCGAACCGCCGGCGAGGTTGAAGCGCAGTTCGGGGCCGGCCCACTGGGCGATGGTGATGCCGGGGTTGGCGCCGGAGTTGTAGTCTTTGTTGCCCAGGATCGACCGGTCGTTGGCGGTGCCGTCGGACTGATACCAGAAGCCGATGGTGAATGCCTGCACGCTGTCCATGAGGCCTGCGGGGTAGTCGAGCTTGAAGGCGCCCAAGGCGGCGGCGCTGCGTTCGTTGCGCAAGCTCTTGCCGTACATGCCGGGGTCGGCGTAGGCGGGGGCCTGGACGCCGTCGTACGGGGTGATGGCGCCGCCGCCCGCTGCCTTGTCGGCCACGTCGCCTTCAAACGGGAAGAACATGGTGAGACCGGTGCGCAGCGAGGGCAGCAGCAAGATGGGTTTGGCGTAGACGACCGAAGCGCGGGCGGCGCTGACGGCGCGGCCGGCGGAGACGCTGTAGGCGAGTTCATGCACGCCTTCGACGTCGAAGGTGAAGCCGGTGTCGACGTACTCCGTGGCGGTGCCGGGCAGGCGCGCGACTTCCTTGCCGTCGCGGCTGACGACGATGTCGCCCGCGGGTTCGCCGACGCGGACCCAACTGACGGTGACGCTCTTGTTGTCCATGGAGGTGCGGGTGGCGACGCGGCGCAGGGCGAGCGGCTCGGAGAGCGCGGTGCCGGCCATGTCGTAGGCGGCGGCTTGGGGCAGTGCGTGGAGGTGCGAGAGGACGGTGGGCGCGACGTCGGCGGCGCTGGGCAGCGCGTACCAATTGGTGTCCCAGACGCCGTCGAACGAGGCATCATCGGCGCTGCCGCCGAGCAGGACGGGTTGATTGGCGGCGAGCAGGATGGTCTTGTTGGAGGAGAACGGCAGGCCGTCGCTGCCGCCGGTCTTGTCGAGGCCGTGGCTGGACGCGACGACCATGAGCCAGTTTTCGTTGGGATGCGCGGCGCGGCGGTCGGCGAGCTGTTTGGCCAGGGCGCCGAGGGCGGCGTCGGTCTGGTGGATGACGGCTTCGTAGGTGGTGCCGAAGCCGTTTTCGGCGGCGGCGCGTTCGGGTGCTCCGAATTGAGCGACGACAACGTCGTAGCCTTCGGCGATACGGTCGCGGGCTTGGGAGGCGACGCAGTCGTCCTGGCCGGCGCAGTCGGTCAGCGTCTGTACGTAGCCGGCGTCGCGGTCGGTGCCGAGCAGGCTGGCGAGGACGGGCGAGTTGAAGGCGCCGGCGGTGCGGGCGGCGGGCTGGGCGGTTTTGATGCGTTGGAAGAGGCTGGGGGCTTTCATGCCCTGGCCTTGCGCATTGGAGCGCACACCATGCACGTCGGCCCATTGGCCGGTCAGCAAGGTGGCCCAGCCGGGCGCTGTCAGCGTGGGCTGTTGGGTCACCGTGTTGGTCACGCCGCCTGTCCAGGCGCGGGTGACGGTGAGTTGGCTCAGGTTAGGGAGCGTGTTGTCGCCGGCGCCGCGGCGCAGCGCGTCGTAGGTCAAACCGTCCACGCCGACAAACAGCACCTTGTCGACGCTCGCCTCGCCCGGGGCCGTGACGGGCGGCTGGGTCGGCGGGGCGACGGGCGCGTCGTCGTTATCGTCATCGCCGCCTCCACAGCCGGCCAATGCGCTGGTTGCCAGCAACATGGCGCACCATCTTCTCCAATTCAATGTCTGCATTGCTTCTCTTCTCTTTTTCATGAAGGGGGTCTTACGCTGGCCGACATGGTGGAGATCGAACGTGAAAGACCCGTGAAATAAAGGAGAGAAACCTTGATTGCTGAATCAGGATTCTTTTGCGTATGGGGCAATGCAGGGGTGGGTTTTGGATGGTTGTGTTGCTTGCGAGGCAAGGGAGCGGGGTGAGTTCTTGAGGCGTCCGGCACGGTGGCGGCCCGGGGTGGGCGGGGCCACGATTGCGGTCCGG
>CBHWAL010000263.1:0-6837 GCA_966111495.1 uncultured Achromobacter sp.
GCGCCGAGAACGGACCCGAGATGTCATTGGCGATGCCGACCTTGACGGTGTCGGCGTGAGCCATGGCGGGTATCAGGGCGGCGGCAGCCAGGAAGGAAGTGATCAAACGCATGGTGGTGTGCTCCGTGCGCGAGCCCGCGCAGAGGGTGTTCTTTTTGAAGGTGCGATGCGAAAGACTTCTATGCCCGGCCCGCTGGCGCGAATATCGCCGCCATCAGGCCGGTGCCTGCAGAACGGATTGCTCTGCAACGCCCCAATCCCCTTATGCAGCACAGGGAAAACTGGCGTGGTTCATAGTTTAGGTTTAAAGTAATCGGCAAAACAAGTCTAGGGTTTTTACCACCTGCCGCCATGGTCACCCTCTACCGCAACTACGATCGCGCCGAACTGGACGTCCAGTACAACGCTCGCGCGACAGTACCCGACATCCAACCGATACTCAAGAAATACGCCGAGGACAGCGCCACGGCGCGCAGCACCTTGGAATGCGCGCTGGACGTGCCTTTTGGCGATCATCCGGATGAACTGCTGGACATATTTCCAGCCGCGGCCGGCAAGACCGGCGCACCCGTGTTCGTGTTCATCCACGGCGGCTACTGGCGCCTGCTGTCCAAGAACGAATCCAGCAACATGGCGCCCGCGTTCACGCAGGCGGGCGCGGTGGTGGTGTCGGTGAATTATTCGCTCGCCCCGGCCGTCACGCTGGATCGCATCGTGGACCAGAACCGGCGCGCGCTGGCCTGGATTTATCACCACATCGCCGAGTACGGCGGCGACCCGGCACGCATCCATATCTGCGGCAGCTCGGCGGGCGGGCACCTGGCCGGCGCGCTGCTCGCCGGCGGCTGGCATGCCAGCTACGACGTGCCGCCCGACGTGGTCAGGGGCGCAGCGCCCCTGTCCGGCCTGTTCGACCTGCGCCCGCTGGTGCACACCCACATCAATGAATGGATGCGCATGAGCGAGGCCGACGCCATCCGCAACAGCCCCGCCCTGCACTTGCCGCAGGCCGGCTGCCCGCTGGTGGTCAGCTATGGGGAATCCGAAACGGACGAATTCAAGCGCCAGAGCGATGATTATCTGGCCGCATGGCGGGCGCGCGGTTTTCCCGGTAGATATGTACCAATGCCGGGAACCAATCATTTTGATATTGTCCTGACGCTCAACGATCCGAACAGCCCGCTGACCCAAGCCATCTTCGAACAGATGGGTCTGGCGCCCTCTACACCCCCGCATTCCCGGTAATCTTCCGAGCCATGACCGACACTCCCGACCTGGAATCCCGCGCCGCGCCTGACGACCATCACGCGCTACGCCTGTGGCTGCGCATGCTGACCTGCGCCAACCTCATCGAAGGCGAGATCCGCAGCCGCCTGCGCAACGACTTCGACACCACCCTGCCCCGTTTCGACCTGATGGCGCAATTGCAGCGCGCGCCCAAGGGCATGAAGATGGGCGAGCTGTCGCGCCATATGATGGTCACCAACGGCAATATCACCGGCATCACCGATCAGCTCGAAAAAGAAGGCCTGGTGGTGCGGACCAAGGTCGAGTCCGACCGCCGCAGCTCGCTCATCAAGCTGACGCCGCAAGGCAAGAAGAGCTTTGCGCGCATGGCCCGCGCCCACGAGAACTGGGTCAAATCCATGTTCGCCGAACTGCCCGAGGCCAGCCGCAACGCCTTGTTCCAGGCGCTGGGCGAACTGAAGCTGCAGGTGGTGGCCACGCGCTCGGCGGCGGCCCGCGACTAAGGCCGCCCAGGACGTTTTCGCGCCGGTCCGGCCTGCCGGATTGGCGCATAATTGCCGCCATGATTCCGGTTTCCCTTCCTGGCGGTAATTTCTATGTGCTGATGGCGGTCTCGCTGGCCTGCCTCTCCACGCTGCTCACCTGGCTGGCCGTCCTGGCCACCTCGCGCGGCGCGCGCGAATGGCTGTCCGGCCACCGGCGCGGCGGCACCGTGCTGATGGCCTTGCTGGCGGTCGTCGGCGCCATCTTCCCGTATCAGCAATTGAGCCAGTGGTTCTCGGTCCAGCGCGAAGCCCAGGCCGACGACGCGCGTAAGACCGTGCTGTCACAACCCACGCAACTGGCCGGTGTCCAGATGCCCACGGGCACCACGCTGCGCCTAGCCACGCCCGGCGAGCTGGCCTCGTTCGACCGGGCCGTCTTTCCCGAATCCCATCCGGCCGAGATCCACGGCGTTGCCGCGACGCGCCTGTTCCGCTATCCGGCCACGCCCAAGCAGCCCGAGACGCTGTCCGCCGAGATCGCGCGCGACCAGGCGCTGGAAGGCTGGCTGTGCGCGCACGGCCACCGCATCGAATTCGTGGTGCAAGGCGGGCATCCGCAGTTCTCCAGCTGCCACCTTGCCATCGGCAATACGCTGGACCAGCAACCGGTGCCCGCGGGCGCCTGGCTGAAGGTCGAACCCGCGGCCCGCGGCACGCCGCTGGACAAGACTGGCACGGCGCCCCGCTGGCTGCTGCGCACCGAAGGCAGCGACGCCCTGACCGTCGCGGCAATCCCCCTCCTGAAGGTCGACCTGCAACTGGACGCGCAGCGCCGGATGCTGGGCTTCGAGGGCCTGGCGGCGCGCGACACCGTGCTGGGCGAGATGACCTACCCGCCGGGCACGCGCGTCCTGGCCGCCAATCCACGCCTGCAGGGCGCGCAGCCGGGCGATCTGCTGTTTTCGCCCTCGCGCGGGCGATCGGCGCGCCGGGCGGGCGGCGAAGACGTCCCGGCCGGCAAGTCGGTGCTGCAGGCGCCCGACGGCACGGTACGCAGTGTGCTGAGCAACCGCGAGGCCGGCGTGCTCGACGTGGCGGCCATGCGCATGGCCCCCTGAGGCCGGCAGACACCCCTCGGGTTGCCGAGGGGACCGGCCACCCCCGCCGGATCCGGTGGGATAATACGAACCTTTCCCGCGCGCCGCCTTGCCTGGCGGCGGTTCCGTCCCGCTCACTCCAAGAGACGAAGTCATGGCCGTTAATCTGCAGATCCCCTCCGAGTCCGAAATTTTCCCTGTTGCCGGCGTAGAAATCGGCGTCACCGAGGCTGGCATCCGCAAGGCCAACCGCCGTGACCTGACCGTGTTCCGCCTGGCCGAAGGCACCAGCGTCGCGGGCGTCTTCACGCGTAACCGCTTCTGCGCCGCCCCCGTGCAGGTCTGCCAGGCCCACCTGGCCGCCGGCGGCCCGATCAGCGCGCTGATCATCAACACGGGCAACGCCAACGCCGGCACTGGCGAAGAAGGCCTGAAGAAAGCCAAGGACACCTGCGATGCACTGGGCAAGCTGCTGGGCGTGCCCGCCGCGCAGATCCTGCCGTTCTCCACCGGCGTCATCCTGGAACCCCTGCCCCTGGACCGCCTGACCGCCGGCCTGCCCGCCGCCATCGCCGACCTGGCCCCCGACCACTGGTTCAGCGCTGCCCACGGCATCATGACCACGGACACGCTACCCAAGATTTCGTCCGCCAAGGTGCAGATCGACGGCAAGACGGTCACCTTCACCGGCATCAGCAAGGGCGCCGGCATGATCCGCCCCAACATGGCCACCATGCTCAGCTTCCTGGCCACCGACGCCGGCATCGCCCAGCCGCTCCTGCGCAAGCTGGCCGTGGAAATCGCCGATGCCTCGTTCAACCGCATCACGGTCGACGGCGACACCTCCACCAATGACTCCTTCATCATTGCCGCCACCGGCAAGTCGGGCGTCAACGTCAACAGCGAATCCGACGCCGCCTACGCCGCCGTGCGCGACGCCCTGACCGTCGCCGCGCTGGAACTGGCCACCAAGATCGTTCGCGACGCCGAAGGCGCCACCAAGTTCATGACGATCCGCGTCGAAGAAGCCGGCACCACCGAGGAAGCCCTGAAGGTCGCGTATGCCGTGGCGCACTCGCCGCTGGTCAAGACCGCGTTCTTCGCGTCCGACCCCAACCTGGGCCGCATCCTGGCCGCGGTCGGCTACGCCGGCATCGACGACCTGGATGTGTCCAACATCCGCCTGTGGCTGGACGACGTGCTGGTCGCCAAGAACGGCGGCCGCAATCCCGACTACCAGGAAGCCGACGGCCAGCGCGTGATGAAGCAGGCCGAAATTTCGGTGCGCATCGCGCTGGGCCGCGGCCAGGTCAGCGACACGGTCTACACCTGCGACTTCTCGCACGAGTACGTGTCGATCAACGCCGACTACCGCTCCTGATCCCATGACGGCTACCGAGTTCACCACGCTGATCCAGCGCGCCGAACGCGTGCTGGCGCAGCTGGAGGCTTTCCTGCCTCCCGCCCCGCCCGACATCGACTGGACCGCCCACGCGTTCCGCTGGCGCAAGCGCGGCGCGCGCGGCTGGCTGGACGCCGTGCGCCACGTGGCGCGCATCGACATGCAAGACCTGCAGCACATCGAGCGCCAGAAGGCCACCATCGACCGCAATACGCTGCAGTTCCTCGAAAAGAAGCCCGCCAACAACGTGCTCATGACTGGCGCGCGCGGCACCGGCAAGAGCTCGCTGGTCAAAGCCATGCTGGCCGCCTACGGCGACCGCGGCCTGCGGCTCATCGAAGTCGACAAGTCCGACCTCGGCGACCTGGCCGACATCGTCGAACTGGTGGCGTCCCGTCCCGAGCGCTTCATCGTGTTCTGCGACGACCTGTCCTTCGAGGAAGGCGAGGCCGGCTACAAGGCGCTGAAATCGGTGCTGGACGGCTCGGTGTCGGCCTCGGGCGACAACGTCCTCATCTACGCCACGTCCAACCGGCGCCATCTGATGCCGGAATACATGAGCGAAAACCTGCAGGCCAAGCACCAGCCCGACGGCGAAATCCACCCCGGCGAAACCGTCGAGGAAAAGATCTCGCTGTCCGAGCGCTTTGGGCTGTGGCTGTCGTTCTACCCGTTCAAGCAGGACGACTACCTGGACATCGTGTACCACTGGCTGCGCGAACTGGGCTGCCCCGAACCGCACATCGCACCCTCGCGCACCGAGGCGCTGCAATGGACCATCGAACGCGGCTCGCGTTCGGGCCGTGTGGCGTATCAGTTTGCGCGCGACTGGGCGGCCCGCCATGTCTGAAAAAATCGTCGACGTCGCCGCCGGCCTGATCCTGCGCCCTGACGGCAAGCTGCTGCTGGGCCAGCGGCCCGAAGGCAAGCCGTGGTCAGGCTGGTGGGAGCTGCCCGGCGGCAAGCTCGAACCCGGCGAGACCGTGCTGCAGGCCCTGGCCCGCGAACTCCAAGAAGAGATCGGCATCCGCGTCACGCAGTCGCGCCCGTGGGTCACATATGTGCACGCCTATCCGCACACCACGGTGCGCCTGGCGTTCTGTCATGTCACCGGCTGGGAAGGCGAGCCGCAAAGCCTGGAAAACCAGCGTCTGGAATGGGTGGATCCGGCCAATGCGGCCTCGGTGGGCGACCTGCTGCCCGCCACTCTGCCGCCGCTGCGCTGGCTGCAACTGCCCACCACCTACGGCATCAGCGCCATCGGCTCGCGCGCAGGCATCGCCCCTTTCCTCGGCCGCCTGGAAGCCGCGCTGGCCCGGGGCGTCAAGCTCGTGCAATTCCGCGAACCGCAATGGCCCGATGGCGTGGGCGCCAGTTCGCTGCACGAGGTGCTGCAACAGGTCATCAAGCGCTGCCGCGCCGCCGGCGCGCGCGTGCTGGTCAACAGCATCCATCCCGTTGCCTGGTGGAAGGAAGCCGATGGTGTGCACCTGCGCACGGCAGACGCCCTGCGCCTGACCGCCCGTCCTGAATTGCCCCGTAACGCGCTGGTCGGCGCATCCGCGCACGACAATGCCCAGGTTATCCATGCCCGCGAGCTGGGTGCGGACTTCGCCGTGCTGGGGCCCGTGCTGGACACACCCAGCCATCCCGGCGCGCCGACGCTGGGCTGGGAAGGTTTTGTCGAAGGCAATCGCGATGCCGGCATTCCGGTGTTTGCGCTGGGCGGACAATCCACGCAGACCGTCTCGCAGGCCTTGCGCCACGGCGCGCACGGCATCGCCGGGATCCGCGGCGTGCTCTGACACATTGCACGCCGCCTGACTCCGGCTCGCCCGATTTACGCGCCGCCGACTCGGGCTCTTGCGCTTTCGCCGCCTTGCCGTCCCACGGCCCATGCCCCCGCATGGGCCGTTTTGTTTTTGATCCGGGCGGGAAAGTGCGCATAGACCAAACCCCCGCGCCGATGCACCCTACATGCCGTGACCGGCCGCCATCATGCGGACTGGGTTGCATGCGCCTGGCGGACAGACGCATGGCATCGCATCAAGGAATCTCATGTCTGACATCGCATTTGCCACCTTGGCCGATCTGGCGGACGGCCTGGCGCAGGGCCGCTACAGCTCGGTGGAATTGACGCGCCACTTCCTGGACCGCATCGACCGGGCAAATCCCACGCTGGGCGCCTTTGTCAGCGTGGACAACGCGGGCGCATTGCGGCTGGCCGAATCCGCAGACGCCCGCCGCCGCGCGGGCTACGGGTTGCTCAGCCCGCTGGACGGCGTGCCAGTGGCGGTCAAGGATTTGTGCGACATCCAAGGCCAGATCACCACGGCCGGGTCCGAGGCCTGGCGCGAACGCCGCAGCGGCGTCACCGCCACGGCGGTCACTCGGCTGCTGGACGCCGGCATGGTGATGCTGGGCAAGACCCATATGGTGGAATTCGCCTTCGGCGGCTGGGGCACGAATCCCGTCATGGGCACGCCGCGCAACCCCTGGGATCTGGAGCGCGCGCGGGTGCCCGGCGGCTCATCCAGCGGATCCGGCGTGGCCGTCGCGGCAGGACTGACGCCCGCCGCATTGGGCTCGGACACCGGCGGCTCGA
>CBHWAL010000264.1:0-6820 GCA_966111495.1 uncultured Achromobacter sp.
AGATCGGCAGGAAGATCGGCGTGCAGATCAGGATGGTGGCGGCCATGTCCAGGAACGTGCCCAGCACGAACAGGATGATGTTGACCATCAGGAAGATGGCCCACGGTTCCGTCGAGATGGACGCCATCAACTGGCCGGTCTTTTCGGCCACGCCATAGAAGCTGATCAGATAGCCGAACGTGGCGGAGATGCCGATCAGCAGCAGCACCACCCCGGTGGTCTTCACGGCCTTGCTGGCGGCGCGCACGAACTGGTCCCACGTCAGCGAGCGGTAGACGAAGATCGTCAGCGCCAGCGCATACAGCACCGCCACCGCCGCGGATTCCGTTGCGGTGAAGACGCCGCTCAGGATGCCCGCGATGATCAGCACCACTACAAACAGCCCCGGCGCCGCCGCCACCAGCGAGCGGAACACGATGTGCCAGCCCGGGAAGGTGCCCGCCGGATAGCCCCGGCTGCGCGCCACGAAGTAGGCGGCGGCCAGGTTGCAGGCGGTCAGGATCAGGGCGGGCACCACGCCAGCCGCGATCAGCGCCGCGATGGACACCTTGCCGCCCGCGGCCAGCGTGTAGATGATGATGTTGTGGCTGGTCGGCATCAGCGCGCCCACCAGCGCCGCGTGGGTCGTGACGTTCACCGCGTAGTCGGCGTGATAGCCCTCGCGCTTCATCATCGGGATCATCACCGAGCCCATCGCCGACACGTCCGCCACCGGCGATCCGGACACGCCGCCGAACAGCGTGCAGGCCACCACGTTGGACATGCCCAGGCCGCCCCGCACATGGCCCACCAGCGATTTGGCGAAGTTCACGATGCGGTCGGCGATGCCGCCGTACAGCATCAGTTCGCCGGTGAAGATGAAGAAGGGGATGGCCAGGAACGAAAACGCATTCATGCCCGAGGTCATCTGCTGGAAGGCCACCGCCAGCGGCAGGTCCTCGTACATGATGGCCGTGATGGACGACAGCCCGATGGCAAATGCCACCGGCACGCCGATCACGAGGAACCCCATGAAGGTGAAGGAAAGCAGTGTCAGCGCCATGCCGGGACCACCTTCTGGTTGCGCAGGATCGCGATGATGTGCTCAAGGGAAAAGAGCGCGATCAAAGTGCCCGACAGGGTTGCAGGAACGTATTTCCAGGCGTTGGAGATCCCCAGGTTGGGAATCTTGTAGGCCGCGACCGACTCGGCCAGCACGCCGCAATTCCAGGCCATCAGCACGCCGAACAGCAGCACGAGCAGATGGATGAAGATGCGCAGCCGCCGCTGCCCGGCAGCGGGCAGGGCGTCCAGCAGGGACTCGAAGCCGATGTGTCCGGCATCACGCACCCCGACCGCGGCGCCCAGCATGGTGACGTACAGCACCAGCAGGAGAGCCAGGCTTTCCGCCCAGGTCGGCGTGCTGTTCAGGACGTGGCGGCCGAAGATCTGCAAAGACACAGCGATGATCAGGCAGATCAGCCCGAAGACGCTGGTCCACATGCAGGCCCGCGCCAGGCGCGCGCAGGCGCGTGAGTAGGCATCCAGCGGGGCAGCCAGGGCTTCTTCCCGGCCCCCCGCGGCGACATCTGGTTCATTCGTGGGTGTGGCCAACATGATGTCCTCACTGCACGGCCTGGATCTTCGAGACCAGGTCCTTCATCTCAGGAGTGGTGACGAAGCGTTCGTACACCGGTTTCATCGCACCCTGGAACGACGGCTTGTCGACCTGCGAGATCTGCGAGCCGGCCTTCTCGACCACCGCGCGCGACTTCTGCTCGCGTTCGTCCCACAGCTTGCGCATGTACGGCACCGACTCGCGCGCGGCCTCGCGCAGGATCTTCTGGTCCTCCGGCGGCAGCTTGTCCCACTGGCGCTTGGAGAAGATCAGGATCTCGGGCGTCATGGTGTGCTCGGTCAGCGAATAGAACTTGGCGACCTCGTAGTGATGCGCGCTCTCGTAGCTGGGAAAGTTGTTCTCGGCCGCGTCCACCAGCCCGGTCTTGAGCGACGTGTAGACCTCGCCCATTGGCATCGGCGTGGCGTTGCCGCCCATGGCTTCCACCATCGCGACGGACAGGTCCGACTGCTGCACGCGGATCTTCAGGCCCTTGGCGTCGGCCAGCGTCTTGATCGGCTTCTTGGTCGTGTACATGGAACGCGAACCGCTGTCGTACCACGCCAGTCCGACGAAACCCGCGGCCTCGCACGAGCGCAGGATCTGGTCGCCGATCTCGCTGTCCAGCACCTTGTGCAGATGCTCTTTGGACCGGAAGAGGAACGGCAGCGACGGCACGCGCGTGGTCTGGCAGATGTTGTGCATCGCCGCGCTTGAGACTCGGGACATGGCCAGCGCGCCCAGTTTCACCTGTTCGATCGAATCGTCTTCGTTGCCGAGCGCGCCGCCGGCAAAGACCTTCACGGTGATGCGGCCGTTGGTCCGTTGCTTGACCAGTTCGCCGAAGTGGCGCACGGCCTGCACAGTGGGGTAATCGTCGGGATGGATGTCCGCGGAGCGCAGCTCGGCGGCGTGGGTGGCGGGAATCAGCGTCAGCAAGGCGGCCGCGGCCAGAACGGCGCGGCTCAGGTGAGGGTGCAGCATGTCTACCTCCGGATGGGGTACGGCGTTTCGTTGAGGGCCGTGATGGCCCCGAAGCTCTTTGATATGCACTGCCTGCTCGGGGTGGGCGCGCGCGAAGCGGCCCGTCGGGTGCTAACCGGCGCTGGCGGTTTCCTCCAGGCCCTGCACGCCGGGGTGCAGGGCAAATACCGCGCCATCCAGCGCGCCGGGTGCGGCGTTGGCGGGACGGATCGACGTGACGAAAAGCGTGTCCATGCCGGCGCCGCCGAAAGCGCACATGGCGACCTTCGCGGCGGGCACGTCCAGGGTGCGGTCCAGGCGGCCGTCCGGGGTGTAGCGGTACACCTTGCCGGCGTCGTTGCCGCAGATCCAGTAGCAGCCCGCGGCGTCCACCGCGGCTCCATCGGGGCGGCCGGCGGGCAGGGCGGGGATGAAGATGCGGCGATTGGACGGCACGCCGGAATCGGTGTCGTAGTCAAAAGCCCAGACGGTCGCGCGCGACGGGTGCGAATCGGACAGATACATCGTCCGGCCATCGGGACTGAAGGCCAAGCCGTTCGGCACGATCAGGTCGTCGAGCAGCACGGACGTGCCGCGCGCATCGTGGCGATACAACGCGCCGGCGGGCCAGGCCAGGCCCATGTCCATCACCATGGTGCCCGCCAGGAATCGGCCCTGCCGGTCACAGCGACCGTCGTTGAACCGCATGCCGGGCGCGGCGTGGGACACGGCGGCGAGTTGCCGGGGCACGCAGGCCTCGCCCTCGCGCAGGGCGTCGCAGGCGTAGAGGCCGTCTTCCATGGCCAGCAGCCAGCCGTCGCCGCGCATGGCAATGCTGCCCGCCATCTGCGGCAACGCCCAGTGCGCGAACGCGCCGGTCTCGGGCGTCCAGCGCCACAGCGTCTTGCCGGGGATGTCGGTCCAGTAGAACGCCTTGTCCGCGCGGCGCCAGATAGGGCTTTCTCCGACGCCGCACAACAAGGTTCCCAGACGTTCGGCGGTGATGGACATGAAAGGCTTCAGGCTTTCGGGAAGGGGAAGGGGCCGGCCTTGACGAAAGCGCCGCCCTGATAGCGCGCCGCGGGATCGTCCGCGGCCAGCGGGGGCTGCGCCTCGACCTGCGCGCGGAACCGCTCGGAAGAATCCTTGGGCGCAAAGCCCAGCACGGCCGCGCCGCTGTTGTCCCACCAACTGTCGCGGTTGGCCGACGCGCCATACACGATGAGGTGGCCGACGTCGGGAGTGAAAAGGGATCGGACCACCAGGTCGGTCAGGTCGTCATGGCTGAGCCACGTGACCAGCATGCGCCGGTCCTTGGGTTCGGGAAACGACGAGCCGATGCGCAGGCACACGGTCTGGATGCCGTAACGGTCGAAATAGAAGCGCGACAGGTTTTCGCCGTAGGCCTTGCTCAGGCCGTAATAGCCGTCGGGCCGCAACGGCACGTCGGCGTCCAGGGTCTGTCCCTGTTCATAAAAGCCGATGACGTGGTTCGAGCTGGCGAACACCACGCGCCGCACGCCGTGCAGGCGGGCCGCCTCGTAGACGTTGTAGACGCCCTGGATGTTGGCCGGAAGGATTTCTTCAAAGGGGCGCTCGACCGACACGCCGCCCAGATGCACGATGGCGTCCGTGCCGCGCACCAGGTCGGACACCGCGGACGCGTCGGCCAGGTTGCATGCCTCGACCTCTTCGCCGTCTTCTGCGGGGGCCATCGCCGCGACGTCGGAGACGCGCAGGATGTCCGCATGGGCCTTCAATCGGGGACGTAGTACCAGGCCCAGGTTGCCGGCGGCGCCGGTCAATAACAAACGATGACACCGAAAGGATGCAGGCATGTTGTTGACAGCTCGGCTCATGACGCAACGCTCTGTGAATGGCGCGGTGGAGTGGACTTGTCTGGTACGTTATCGTACAACTGTCGCAAAGTATAATGAACGCCATTTTTCAGCGTCAAGCGCTGCACAACCGCTTCCGGATAATCCCTGATGAACGCTCCCGCCGATACCCCTGTCTTGCCGCAGCGTCGTCCCCGCAACCTGGCGCAAGGCCTGGTCGAAAACATTTCCGAACGCATCCGCAGCGGTGACATCCGCCCCGGCGACAAGCTCCCCACCGAATCCGCCATCATGCGTCAGTTCGGCGTCAGCCGCACCGTCGTGCGCGAGGCGCTGTCGCGTCTGCAAGCGTCGGGCCTCGTCGAAACGCATCACGGCGTGGGCACGTATGCGCTGGAACCCAGCGGCGGCGGCGACTTCCGCGTGGATCCGGCCGACATTGCCACCGTGCGCGACGTACTGGTCCTGCTGGAGCTGCGCATCTGTCTGGAAAGCGAGGCCGCGGGCCTGGCCGCCATCCGCCGCAGCGACGAACAATTGCAGGCGATGCGCCGGGCGCTCGATGCCTTCAAGCAGGCGCTGGACACGGGCGGAGACACCATCACGCCCGATTTTCAATTCCATCTGCTGGTGGCCCAGTCCACCGACAACCGTTACTTCGCGGACCTCATGGCGCATCTGGGTTCGGCCATCATCCCCCGCACCCGCATCAACTCCGCCAAGTTCGCACTCGAAGACCGCGCGGCCTATCTGGCCCGCGTGAACCTCGAACACGAGGACATCTACAGCGCGATCACGCGCCAGGATCCCGAGGCTGCCCGCGCCGCGATGCGCACGCACCTGAGCAATAGCCGCGAACGCCTGCGGCGTGCGCAGTAGCCCTCTCGCAGGGGTAATGGTTCACGTGTGATGTCGTACAACGTTTGAACCGCTTGCCCCGCCGTCGGCAAACCTGAAAACCGCGTTACTCTTGGCGCGGTTATTTTTTTGGCTATCGAAACGGCATGGTTCAGCGCGGCACATCAGGCAATACGCATTCTTCATCGGCACAGGCGTTTCTCCACGCGCGGAGGGTCCTGGCATGCGTCGCCTGACACTTCGATTCATCGTTGCGATCCTGGCGCTGCTGACGCTGTCGCGGCTGGGGCTGGCCTTCTGGATGTGGGACCGCGTCGAAGCGGCCGGCGGCCTCAGGCCGCTCCTCTTTGGCGGACTGCGCATCGACGTATGCCTGCTGTCCATGGTGATCGCGTTGCCGGCGGTGTTTTCACCATGGTTCGGTCACCGTCCGCTTGCCGCGCGCATCACCGCATGGTGGTTCCGCGTCTGGTGGATGCTGTATGTGCTGCTGGAGGTGTCGACCCCGCAGTTCATCGCCGAATACGACACCCGGCCGAACCGCCTTTACTTCATCTATCTGCTCAATCCGAAGGAAGTGGGCTCGATGCTGTGGCAGGGCTACAAGGGCGTGCTGCTGGCCGCCTTCGTGGTGCTTGTCCTGGCGGCCTGGCTGGCGGTCAAGCTGTTCCCGACGCGCACGCGCGATCCGTTCATGGGGTGGTGGAAGCGGCCCGTCGCGTCCTTCGTGATCGCGGCGCTGGTGTTCCTGGGCGCGCGCGGCACGCTGGAACACCGCCCCATCAATCCCGCCAAGGTGGCTTTCAGTTCGGACGCCATGGTGAACGCGCTGGCGCTCAATTCGCTGTATAGCGTGTTCGATGCGGCGTATCGCATGCGCGATGAACGCTCGTCGGCGGCGATGTATCCGAAGATGGCCGTGGACGAGATGAACGCCATCGTGCGCGAGAAGGCCGGCATGACCGGCGCGCCGATGGATCCGAAGCTGCCCAGCCTACATGAGCAGAAGGCAACCGTGCGGCGGGACAAGCCGCTGAACGTAGTGATCATCCTGCAGGAGAGCCTGGGCGCGCAGTACGTCGGCAGCCTGGGCGGCCGCGACCTCACGCCGAACATCGACCGGCTGGGCAAGGAGGGCTGGATGTTCCACCGCGCCTACGCCACCGGCACGCGCTCGGTGCGCGGCATCGAAGCCGTCACCGCGGGCTTTTTGCCCAGCGTGGCCGATGCCGTGGTCAAGCTGCCGCGCTCGCAGACGGGCTTTTTCACGCTGGCGCAGTTGCTGGGCAAGCACGGCTATCACTCGCGCTTTGTGTATGGCGGCGAGTCCCACTTCGACAACATGCGCGCCTTCTTCCTGGGCAACGGCTTTGACGAGATCGTGGATCGGCCCAAGTTCGTCGACCCCGTGTTCGAAGGTTCCTGGGGCGCCTCGGACGAGGACATGTTCAACCAGGTCGACCGCCTGCTGCGCGCGGACGGCGACAAGCCGGTGTTCACGCTGGCGTTCTCGGTGACCAACCATTCGCCGTGGGAATATCCGCCGGGGCGCATCCAGCCCGTG
>CBHWAL010000265.1:0-6783 GCA_966111495.1 uncultured Achromobacter sp.
CTTTGGCGAGTTGAGTTCTTGAGGTTCTTGGCCGCGCGGGCGGCCTCCGGACACTTACGCGGTATCTGGCGTCCGAGGACGACGCTTCGCGCTTGCGGTCAAAGAGCGTCAGACACCGCGTACTAGCGAGGCGCCGCAATATGCCCAGGTGTCTGACACCCTTGATGCACACCCACGGCATCACGACAGTCTCCGCAGGGTGTCAGACACCTTCTCCAAGATGACGGCAACACCGGTAAACTGCGCGGTCATGCGGCGCCCGTCGGCGGCCGGACTTGTACATCCTCTGGAGAGCTTCACACCATGATTCGTTATCTGGTCCTTTCGGCTTCGCTGGCGATGACTGGCAGCGCTGTGGCCGCGCCGTCTTTCAATTGCGCCAAGGCTTCCACGCCGGTTGAGAAGTCTCTTTGCGGCAATTCGCGGTTGGGGGATCAGGACGCTGCCATTGCGAAGCAATACAAGGCCGTGCGCGATGAACTGGATGCGGAGGGAGCCAAGGCCTTGGTGGCCGATCAGAAGTATTTCCTTGGCGTGCGCGACAACGCTTATGCAGAACCCTACGTGCAGAGCACGCCTTTCCAGGCGCTTACCGACACGATGCGCTACCGTCTGGAGTTCCTGAAGGCGATCAATCCCAAGCCGGCCGACGGTTTTGTCGGTAAGTGGAAGAACATCGAAGGCGAGATAGAGATCACGCAGAATTCGCGTGGCGAGTTGCTGGTGGCGGCGAATTCGGCGCGGCCGTACAGCGGGAACTGGGTTTGCGATTTGAGTGGGCGGGGCGCCGTGTCGGGCGACACGCTGACGGTGACCTATCAGGATGGACCGCCCTGGACGTTGACGCTCCAGCGCCGCGGCGCGGTGCTGGTGTCGCGCGAGACGCCGCCCGTCGGTGTGAAGAATGACGGCTTTGGGCCGCCGTTCTGCGGCATGAATGGCAGTCTCAATGGCAGCTGGTTCGCGGTGCGCTGATCACCACCGCGTTGCCGCGCGAGTGACCTGATGCGCGATTGCGCGCTACGTCAGGTCACTCAATCCCGACCGGATCACTCCAGCTTGATGTTCGCGGTCTTGATCAGGTCGCGCCACTTTGCGATTTCGTCGCGCACGAATTTGCCGAATTCTTCGGGCGAGCCCGGCTTGGGTTCCGCACCCGCCGCGATCATTGCCTTTGCGGTGCTGTCGTTCGACAGGACCTTCACCATGTCCGCATTGATGCGCTTGACGATGTCGGGCGGCGTGCCCTTGGGCGCCATGACGCCGCTCCACGAGTAGGCCTCGTAGCCAGGCAGGCCGGATTCCGCGATGGTGGGGATGTCGGGGACCATGGTGGATCGTGTGGGGTTGCCGACGCCCAGCGCGCGGATCTTGCCGCCTTTGAGGTGGGGGACTGCGGAGGGGCCGTCGGCGAACATGACTTGAACTTGGCCGCCCAAGAGGTCTTGCATGGCGGGTGCGCTGCCGCGGTAGGGGACGTGCTGGATGCGCACGCCGGCCATGGCGTTGAAGAGTTCGCCGGCCAGGTGCGTGCCGCCGCCGGTGCCGGAGGAGCTGAAGGACAGCTTGCCGGGGTTCTGCTTGGCGTAGGCGATGAGTTCGCTGACGGTGTTGACGGGCAGCGACGCATTGACGACGAGGACGATGGGGAATACCGCGGCCATGCCTACTGGCACGAAGTCGGTGGTGATGTCGTAGCTGAGGTTGTCGCGCAGGCTGGGCAGCACGGCGTGGTGGATGGAGGCGAAGAAGAAGTTGTAGCCGTCGGGCTCTGCTTTCGCGGCGAATTGGGCGCCGACGATGCCGCCGGCGCCGGATTTGTTGTCGACGACGGTGGGCACGGACCAGAGTTGGCCGAGGGGCTGCGTCGTGAAGCGCGCGGTGGTGTCGACCGGTCCTCCGGCGGGAAACGGGACGATGAAAGTCACGGCGTGGCCCGGCCAGGTGGCGGCGCGGGCCCAGGATGGAAGCATGGCGGCGGCGCATGCGGCGCCTAGCCCCGCGAGGACGCGGCGGCGGTCTTGATGGATCACGGCAGTCTCCTGAGTCTTGTTCTGGTCACGGCTGGACATCGCGTGCTGCCGCCCGCCGCTGTTTTTTATTATTTGCCGAATGCCGGAGAAGTCCGCTACGTATTTGCAAAAGCCCCTCTTTCGCGGGGGCTGAAGGATGGGCCGCGAGTGCTGGCACGCCCCGCTGTGGCGATGCTAGGGCGCATGGCCTAGGGCATATGAAGTCAGGGCAAACCCTGCGCCCTATTGCCCGCGCGCGGCGCGTTGCACGTGGCCGATGAAGCACTCGGCGAAGCTGGGCAGGTCGCGGCCGCGTTGGCGGCACAGCAGGCGATCGCGCAGAGCCCAGGGGTCGTCCAGCTTGAGCACATGCAGAAAGTCGGGGCGGCTGTAGCGCGCGGCGCAGGCGCGCGGCACGACGGCGATGCCCGCGCCGGCCTCGACCATGCGGCACACAGCCTCGAAGCTGCCCACGTGCACGCGCTGGCAGATGCGCTTGCCCAGGCCGCTGGCAATGTCTTCAAGAAATGTCTGGATCGCGCTGTCCGGGTGGATGCCGACGAATTGGTACGCGTCCACGAGGTCAGCGAAATGCGCGGTGGTCTGCGCGGCCAGCGGGTGGTCCAGCGACGTGACCACGGTGAGTTCGTCGCGAAACAGCGGCGTGACGTCCAGGCCCTCGACGTCGATGTTGCCCGCGACAAGGCCCAGGTCCCCGGCGCCCGCGCGAATCGCGATGACGATGTCGCCCGAGATTTTTTCTTCCAGTTCAACGTCGACGTCAGGGTTTTCCGCCAGGAACGTGGACAGCGCATCGGCCAGGAAAGAATTGGTGGCGGTGGTGTTGGCCAGCAGACGCAGACGGCCTTTCAGGCCGCTGGCGTAGGGCTGCAGATCGGCGTTCAGGCATTCGAGCTGGCGGAAGACGGCATTGGCGTGCTTGAGCAGCACCTCGCCGGCGGGCGTCAGCGCAACGCCCGTGGCCATGCGCACCAGCAGACGGGCCTTGAATGCCTCTTCCATGTGCTTGACCCGCGCGCTTGCCGCCGGCAAGGATAGGAACGTGCGTTCCGCAGCACGGGTCAGATTGAGTGTTTCGCCCACGTTCAAGAACAAACGCAGGTCCGTCAGATCATGTCTCATGTTCCACCACGCAGAAGGGGGGCATTTCTAATTTTGAATTCTTCGAATGCCGGGTCGAATCTACCATGAGGCCATGCCCATGAACCAGACGGGTTGATGCGGAACTGTTTTCCACACACGGCGTGCGCGCCGCAGCACAGGAGTCAGAGGCAATGAGCGGCTTGGTATCCGGAAAGGTGGTGATCGTGACGGGCGCGGGCGGCGGCATCGGCCGCAGCGTGGCGTTGGCAATGGCCGAGGCGGGCGCGAAGGTCGTGGTGAACGACATCGGCGTGTCGCTGACCGGCGAAGGCGGCGCGGACGGGCCCGCGCAGGCGGTCGTGAAGGAGATCGTCGAGGCGGGCGGCCAGGCTGTGGCCAACACCGACAGCGTGGCCGCGTACGACAGCGCCAGCCGCGTCGTGCAAACCGCCATCGACGCATTTGGCCGGGTGGACGCGGTGATCAACAACGCAGGCAATCTGCGCGATCGGGTTTTCCACAAGATGAGCGAAGAGGAATGGCGCCAGGTGATCGATGTGCACCTGAACGGCTCGTTCTACATGAGCCGCGCGGCGGCGCCCTACTTTCGCGAACAGGAGTCTGGCGCCTTCGTGCACATGACGTCCACGTCGGGGCTGATCGGCAACTTTGGCCAAGCCAACTACGCGGCCGCCAAACTGGGCATCGTCGCGTTGTCCAAGTCGATTGCGCTGGACATGGCGCGCTACAACGTGCGGTCCAACTGCATTGCGCCGTTTGCCTGGAGCCGCATGACGAGTTCCATCCCCGCGGAGACCGACGAAGAAAAGGCGCGCGTCGAGAAACTGAAAAAGATGGAAGCCGGCAAGGTGGCGCCCATGGCGGTATTCCTGGCCAGCGACGCGGCCAGCGAGATCACGGCGCAGATCTTTGCCGTGCGCGCCAACGAGATCATGCTGATGAGCCAGCCTCGCCCGCTGCGCACGGTGCATCACAGCGAAGGCTGGACGCCGGAGCGCATCGCCGAGATCGCCGCGCCCGCCATGCGCAAGCACTTCTACGCGTTGGAGCGTTCGCCCGACGTGATCGACTGGGATCCCATCTGAGGCCGCCACATGCCGTTGGACTATGCAACCGTGAAGGACTGGCGCTTTGACGATGTGCGCCAGCGCTATGAACAGAAGGACACCATGCTGTATGCGCTGGGCATCGGCCTGGGGCAGGATCCGGAAGACACGGGCCAGTTGCGCTATGTGTACGAGAAGGACCTGCGCGCATTTCCGACGATGAGCGTGATCCTCGGCTACCCGGGCTTCTGGGTCAGCGACCCGCGCTCGACGGTGGACTGGGTGAAAGTGGTGCACGGCGAGCAGCGGCTGACGCTGCACGCGCCGTTGCCGGTGTCGGGCGTCGTCACCGGCAGGACACGCAACACGCACGTGATCGACAAGGGCGCGGACAAGGGCGCCATCATCGTCAGCGAACGCACGCTGCACGACGAAGACGGCCAATGCCTGGCGACCCTGCGCTCAAGCACCTTCTGCCGCGGCGATGGCGGCTTCGGCGACGGCGATGCCAGCCCCGAGGCCCTGCCCGCCGCGCCCGATGGCGACCCGGAATTGCGCTGCGAGCTGCGCATTCCCTCCAGCGCGGCGCTGCTGTATCGCCTGAACGCCGACCGCAATCCGCTGCACGCAGACCCGGACGTCGCGCGTCAGGCGGGTTATCCCCGGCCCATCCTGCATGGCCTGTGCTCGTACGGCGTGGCCGCGCATGCCATCGTCAAGACCTTCTGCGACTACGACGCGGCGCGGCTCACCAGCCTGAACACGCGCTTCTCGGCGCCCGTCTATCCGGGCGAGACGTTGCAATGCGACATGTGGCGCATGCCGGATGGACAGATCCGCTTCATTGCCCGCGCCAAAGAGCGCGGCATCGTGGTCATGAGCCACGGCACCGCGACGGTGCAATCCTGACGCGCCCGCCTCCGCTTGACGGCATCCGCGTGCTGGACTTGTCGCGCATTCTGGCCGGCCCATGGTGCACGCAGAACCTGGCCGACCTTGGCGCCGACGTCATCAAGATCGAACGGCCGCACGTCGGGGACGACACCCGCGCATGGGGACCGCCCTTTCTGAAGGACGGCGATGGCCAGGACACCAACGAGTCGGCGTATTACCTCAGCGCCAACCGCAACAAGCGCTCGGTCGAGGCCGACATGGCCACGCCGGAAGGCGCGGCGCTGATCCGCGAACTGGCCGCGGTCAGCGACATTCTTGTCGAGAACTTCAAGGTGGGCGGCCTGGCCAAGTACGGGTTGGACTACCAGAGCCTGAAAGCGATCAACCCGCGCCTCATCTACTGCTCGGTCACCGGATTCGGCCAGGACGGTCCGTTTGCGCAGCGCCCCGGCTACGACTTCATGATCCAGGGCATGGGCGGGCTGATGAGCATCACCGGCGAGCGCGACGATCTGCCCGGCGGCGGGCCGCAGAAGGCGGGCGTGGCCGTCACCGACATCGTCACCGGCATGTACGCGACCGTGGCGGTGCTGGCGGCCCTGCAGGAACGCCATCGCAGTGGCCAGGGCCAGCATCTGGACATCGCGCTGCTCGACAGCCACGTGGCCTTGCTGGCGAACCAGAACTCCAACTTCTTCAATTCGGGCGTCGCGCCCACCCGCGCCGGCAACGCGCACCAGAACGTGGTTCCCTATCAGGTGTTCGCCGCTAGCGACGGCCACCTGATCGTCGCCACGGGTAACGAATCGCAATACCGCGCCTATTGCCGCGCCATCGGTGTACCGGAGCTGGGCGACGATCCACGCTTTGCCACCAACCGGTTGCGCGTCACCAACCGCGTGGAACTGATCGGCATCCTGACGGACATCATGCGCGAAGGCCGGCGTGATGATTGGATCGCCAAGCTGGAAGCCGTGGGCGTGCCGTGCGGGCCGATCAACAACATCGCCCAGGCGTTTGCGCACCCGCAGGCGCAGGCGCGGCAGCTGCGGCGCGACATGCCGCATCCGGCCGGCGGCGTGGCGCCCGTGACGGCCAGTCCGCTGCGTTTCTCGGATTCGCCCGTCGTGTACCGCCGCGCGCCGCCGCTGCTGGGCGAGCACACCGAAGAAGTGTTACGCGACGTGCTGGACAAGTCGGCGGAGGAGATTGCGGCGTTTCGCAAGTAGGAGGACCCGGTGGGAAACGCCGGTTACCGCGCGCCGCTCAGTGCATGCCGTCGAGCAGCCAGTGGCGCGTGTTGAACCAGCCCCTGAACACGCGGGCGCCTTGCGGGCCGGCGTCGTGCTGCGGCAGACGCTGGCCGCTCGCCGCCAGATGCAGTCCGTGCATGATGGGTTCGAAGCGATTGCGAAACGCCCCGCTCTGCGCCCGGAAATGCGCCTCCATGGCGGCGATTGCCGCTGCCTGCTCGGCCCGCGGCATCATCGACAGAAAGAACAGCACCTGCCGCCAGGCGTAGGCGGTATTGCGGGTCATCCGCACGCACGCATGCCAATCGTGGATCTTCATTTGATGGCGCGCGCAGATCCATTCGAATCCGGCCATCGCCATGCGGCCATACTGGTCACGCAGCCTGTCATGTAACCCTGCGTCCTTCACCAGCACCGCAAGATTCTGCGTGGTCAGGATCTGCTGCTGCTCGA
>CBHWAL010000266.1:0-6774 GCA_966111495.1 uncultured Achromobacter sp.
GCTTGGAATGCGGCAACGAAAAGATCACCACGACCACGGTGTACCACCCCGCCGCCAGCCGCCGCAGGCTGCGCGCCGGCCCCTCGGCCCAGAAAGCGCGGCGCAGAATGCCGCCGCCCCACAGCGACCACGGCAGGCTCAGGCCGGCCAGCACCGGCAGGTAGAACCAGAATGGCTGGGCATTGTTGAAGCCGGCAGCGGCGAACCGCTGGAAATGCTGATAGACGAAGAAGTAATCGTAGAAACCGGAAAACCGCAGCTGCATCAGCACGAACCACGGCGCGGCGACCGCCACGAACACCAGCAGCGCCGGCGGCCACACAAGCGCCGCCAGCCCGCGCCAGCGCCGCTCCCAGACCAGCCAGAGCAGCAGGATGGCGCCCGGCAGCACCAGGCCGATCAGCCCCTTGGCCAACACCGCCAGCGCGGCCAGCGCCGCGGCAGTCACGGACATTCCGCGTGCCCCTTCGCCGTGTTCAACGCGTAGCGCGGTTTCGGCGGCGGCCAGCACGCACAGCGTGATGAGCCCCGCGACCAGCATGTCCAGGTTGGCGAACTGTGCGCCGCCATAGAAGAACGGCATGGTGCAAAGCGCCAGCACGGTCAGCGTGGCCGCAAACGCGTCGCGGTGACGCCGCACGAAGACGTACAACCCGGCGGCGGCGGCCCACGCGGCCAGCCAGGACGGCGCCCGCGCCGCCCACGGATGCACGCCGAACACCGAGAACGACAGCTCGGTCAGCCAGTAGTACAGCGGCGGTTTGTGAAAGTAAGGCATGCCATCCAGCAGCGGCACGGCATGCGAGCCGCTGCGCAGCATGTCCCAGGCCACGCCGGCATAGCGCCCCTCGTCGGGCAGGGTCAGCGGACGTATCCACGCCAGCCAGGCCAGCCAGAGGCCAACAGCCAGCAGAAACCGTCCTGCCGGCGGGGTCCATTCGGAGCGCGCCGGTTTACCGAGGTCCGCCATCATCAGCCTTGCGCCTTGCCCGCGGGACGGCCACGGCTGCGCCGCACGACGAACAGCGGCCGGCCCTTCACCTCGTCAAAGATGCGCGCCACGTATTCGCCCACCACGCCCAGCGAAATCAGGTTGACGCCCGCAAAGAAAAGCACCGCCGTCACGATGGTCGTCCACCCGGAGACGGCGTTGCCGGATAACACGTAGTTGCCCACGAGGAACGCGGCATAGGCCAGCGCCAGCACGGCAAACAGCACACCCACCAGGCTGACCATGCGCAGCGGCCACGTCGTGAACGCGGTCAGGCCGTCCAGCGCCAGCCGAAAAAGGCGCAGCCCGCTGTAGGTGCTGGTCCCGTGCATGCGCTCGTCCGGCGTGTAGGGGACGGCCTCGCCCTTGAACCCGACCCAGGCATACAACCCCTTCATGAAGCGCGTGCGCTCAGGCAACGCGATCAGCGCGTCGACCACGCTGCGGTCCATCAGCCGGAAGTCGCCGGCATGCGCCGGGACCTGCACGCCGCGGGCGTTGCTAAGCAGTTGGTAGAACCAGCGCGCGCCCGAACGCTTGAGCCAGGATTCTTCAGCGCGGTCGCGCCGCACGGCGTACACCATCTCGGCCCCAGCGGACCAGCGCGCCAGCATCAGCTCGATCAAGGCCGGCGGATGCTGCAGGTCGGCATCCAGGCAGATGACCACGTTGCCGCTGGCGGCTTCCAGGCCCGCGCTAAGCGCCGCTTCCTTGCCGAAATTGCGGGACAACTGCACGTGGCGAAAGCCCTCGTGCTCGGTCCATTCGGCCATCAGCGTGTCGGTGCCATCCGTGCTGCCGTCGTCGGCCACGATGATCTCCCAGCTCGTGCATAGCGCCGAGAGCCGGTTGCGCAGCAGCGGCAGCAGCACGCGCAAGTTCTCGCATTCGTTCAGGCACGGAATCACGCAGGTGACGCGGATGTCATACGGCACGTCGGCCGCCTGCGGCGGCCACACGGATCTCAGAGGCAGAGATTTGGCAAGCACCTGCGGCGCTGGCGGGTCGGACCGGAACTGGATGTGCATAAGGGTCTGAAAAGGCGGCATGCGGGACACGATGCGGTGCAGTATGCGCAGGGCCTCGTCGAATTTTCATGAAATGCCGGCGCGGGCCCGGCCGCTAAAATGGCGGCCACCTCCAGTCTTCGGGTTGTCATGCAATACCAAGTCCGTCCCATGCTGGCCAGCGACGTGGACGCCATCCTCCAGGCCCAGGCCCTCGCCTATCCGCAGTTCCTGCTGGAAGGCGCCGGGTTTTTCCTGAACCGCCTCGCGCTTGCGCCGCGGTACTGCTGGGTCGCCCAACCCTACGCGCCATCGTCATCTGGCGCCCTGCTCGGCTATCTGATCTCCTATCCGTGGGATGCGGGCCTGCCGCCCGCCCTGGATGTGCCGCTATCCGCGTTGCCGGCGCGGGCCGACCATTGGTTCCTGCATGACTGCGCGGTCGTGCCGGCGGCGCAGGGCATAGGCGTGGGCCAGGCGCTGGTGCGCGCCGCCGCCGCGTGCGCCATGGACCACGGCCTGACGCGCGCCAGCCTGGTGTCTCTGGCATCGGCGGCCGGTTACTGGCAGCGTCACGGTTATGCGCCGCTTGCGCCGCAGACCGCAGGCCTGGCTGAAAAACTGGCCGGCTACGGCGAGGGCGCCAGTTACATGTCACGCGCCTTTCCCTTTCCGGCCGAACGCCCGTTGCGCGCCTGACGGCGTCACCCTCCCCGTGTACAGCAGCCCTGGGCTGGACGTAAGATAGCTTCGCAGTCCGCGAGCGATGCGGCGGCAATTGGCTTGAACAGCGGGTTTGAACAGCGGGTTTGAACAGCTAGTCTTGCTGCGCCCCGGCGGGGCGCGAAGGTTCATATGATTTCCCTTTCGCCCGTCCAATCCTTACTCGCCTGCTGCCTCGTGCTCGTCATCGGACGGGTCATGACCACGCGCATCGGCATCCTGGCGCGCTACAGCATTCCGGATCCCATCGTGGGCGGCCTGTTGTTCGCCGTACTGGCCTATCTGCTGTCCACCTGGGGTGGCGTTGCCGTCTCGCTCGAGACCAGCATCAAGCCGACGCTGCTGCTGATGTTCTTCGGCTGCATCGGCCTGACCGCCAATCTCAAGCTGCTGGCGCGCGGCGGTCCCCGCCTCATCGCCTTCCTGCTTGCGCTGATCCCGTTTCTGGTCCTGCAGAACGCCGTGGGGCTGGGCATGGCGTGGTTGCTGGACATGCATCCGCTCATGGGCCTCTTGGGCGGCACGATCACTTTGGTGGGCGGCCATGGCACCGGCGCCGCCTACGCCACGCGCTTTGCCGACTTCAACAACATCCAGGACGTCATGCCGCTGGCCATGACCGCGGCGACGCTGGGGCTGGTGCTGGGCGGCGTCGTGGGCGGCCCCGTGGCGGAGCGGATCATGCGCCGCCATAAGGTGTCGGGCAGCCTGGATCACACCACGGCCGAAGGCCACCAGGCCGTCGATCTGACCGAAGACCACAAGCCGCCCACGGCCGGATCGTTCATCCTGTCCATGACCGCCGCATTCGTCTGCCTGGTCGTCGGCGGCATCCTGGCTGCCCTGGTGGAAGATGCCCCGGTCAGCCTGCCCAACTTCCTGTGGTGCCTTGCCACCGGCGTGCTCATCCGCAACGCCGGCCCGCTGGTGGGCATCCGGCTGGATGACCGCGCCACCGACATCATCGGCACGATTTCCCTGTCGTTGTTCCTCGGCATGACGATGATGACGCTGGACCTGTCCAGCGTCGCGCGCCTGGCCGGTCCGCTGGCGCTGATGCTGGCGGTGCAGACGCTGTTCTGCGCGCTGTATGCCTCCTGGGTGGTGTTCCGGCTGCTCAAGCGCGACTACGAGGCCGCCATCATGTCCGCCGCATTCTGCGGCTTTGCGCTGGGCGCCACCGCCACCGCCATCGCCAACATGCAGGCACTCACGCGCCGCCATGGCCCGGCGCCGGAAGCGTTCATCGTGGTGCCCGTCACCGGCGCTTTCCTGGTGGACATCCTGAACGTGATCGTCCTGAGCTCGCTGATCTCCTTGCCGTTCGTGGGAGGGATGTAGCCATGTTCAAAAGACTCTTGATCGTCCTGCTGTGCGCGATGCTGGCCGCGTGCGGCCGCGCGCCCGATGCCGACGCCCTGCGCGCGGACGTCACGCGCAGCCTGAACGCCACCTATGGGCAGGACCTGTTCCGCATCGCAGATCTCAAGCGCATGGGGTCGGCCACCGACAGCACCGCCCCGGCCGGCGAAACCCGGCGCGTCGTGTACTACGACGTCGACCTGGAACTGACCCGCGACATTTCGCTGGGCGCGTGGGACCAGCCCGGCGCGGCGTCGCTCGTGACGCTATTGGGCGCCGGTCCGCGCAGCATCAGCGGCGTGAAGTCCGGCGGCAACAAGGCCGGCGACCGCATCATTGCCCATGCCAGCGCCATCTACCGCCAAGAGAACGGCGCCTGGAAGCTGGTGACGCCCGCGGGCTTCAAGGCGGCCGAGGCGCCCTCGCTGGATACCGGCGCGCCGCCGCCCGTCACGCGCCAGCTACTGGACACGCTGGACCAGATCACGCACTCGGTGACCTACAGCGCGTCCAGCACGGCCCAGCACGTCGTCCAGCAGGAACTGGAACGCTCGGTGGCGCGCATCAACGGCCGGCTGTCCCGGTTGCAGCAGGGTTACCCGCTGGCCGGCGGCCCGGACCGCGGCGAGTACCTGGCCTTTGCCCGCGCGCTGAGCGACGTGGCGCGGGCGCGCCAGATACGAGTGTCGCCGCTGATTACCGGCGGCGGGGCCGACAACATCGCATTGCTGCGCGGCGGCGACGCCGTGGTTGCCCTGGCGCAGGCCGATACTGCGCGAATGGCCTACGAGGGTACGGGTCCCTTCGCGGGACAAGGGCCGTTTCCCAGCCTGCGCGCGCTGGGAAGCCTATATCCCGAAATGGTCCATATCGTCGTGCGCGACGATCCCGCGATTCGCGGTGTGCCTGACCTCAAGGGCAAGACGATCGCGCTCGGTCCGGAAGGGTCGGCCGTGCGCGCCACGCTGCAAACCGTACTGGCAGCCCATGGCCTGCAGGCCGGGCGCGATTACCAGGTGTCCGATACGCCGTTCGTTGCCGCCCTGCCGCTGCTGCAATCCGGGGCAGTCGATGCGGCCGCCCAGGTGATCGGCGTGCCGGCTACCCCGCTGCGCGACGCGCTGATTCCGGCGCAGCTCAAGCTGCTGCCGCTCGATGCCGGCGCCATCAAGACCCTCACGTCCGGCGACAGCGTGCTGATGCCGCTCGACATCGCGGCAGGCACGTATCCCAATCAGCAGGAACGCATCCCGACCGTGGGCGTGGCGGCGCTGATGCTGACCACCACCGACCTCACGCGCGACGAAGCGCTTGTCGTCGTGCGCGCGGTCTACCAGGCCGGCCAGGACCTGCTGGCGGCCGGTTCGACGCAGGGCTCGCAGGTGTCGGCGGCCACGGCCCGCCTCGGCCTGAGCGTGCCGCTGCACGACGGCGCCGAGGAAGGCATCGCCCAACTGGAGCACGCCAAACCGCGCTGAGCCACGTTGCGTCTATGATGGCGCTCCCTATCAGGAATTCCGATGAACAAATTCGATCTTCAAAAGACCCAGGCCCTCAAGCTGGCCGGGCAACTCAAGCAATCGGCCACGCCGGACCGCTTTGGCGCCTCGTCCCAAGTACCCGACCGCCGCGAGCAGCGCAAGCTGGATCAGGCCGCCGGCCTCGTGCCTTTCCCGCTGAAACTGTCGCAAACGCAGGCCGACACGCTGCGCGCCGCCGCCGCCGAACGCGGCGTGTCGACCAACGACCTCGTGGCCGAGGCGCTTGAGAAAGCGCTGGGCAAGTAAGCGCAATGCACATCTGGGTCGACGCGGACGCCTGCCCCGCCGTCATCAAGGACATCCTGTTCCGCGCCGCGCAGCGCTGGCAGGTGCCTTTGACGCTGGTGGCGAACCAGGCGCTCTACACGCCGCCGTCGCCGCTGATCCGGGCCGTGCAGGTGCCGCGCGGCTTTGACGTGGCCGACGCGCACATCGTGGAGCGGGCGGAAAAGGGCGACCTCGTCATCACCGGTGATATTCCGCTGGCCGCGCAGGTGCTGGAAAAAGGTGCACTGGCGCTCAATCCCCGCGGCGAACGTTATTCGCCGGAAACCATCCGCGAACGGCTGGCGATGCGGGACATGATGGAAGAACTGCGCGCCAGCGGCGTGGACACGGGCGGCCCGTCGTCGTTCAGCCAGTCCGACCGCAAGGCGTTCGCGAACCAGCTCGACACCCTGCTCGCGCGGGTGGCCCGTCAGCAGGCGCAGAAAAGCTAAAAACCGCCGGCAGGGCCCGCGGTCAGTTTTCGGCCGTCAGCTATCAGCGTTCAGTAGAAGGTGATGTATGCCTTGTAGATGATCGCGCCGATCGCGGTGACAAGGCCCAGGCCCATCAGGGTCATGCCGAGATTGCGGTCACGAAACCCGAAGCCGATCAACATGAGCGCCACGCCGGTGCAGATGATGATGAGCATGGTGTTGGTGTGCGGACCCATGGCCTTCTCCTGTTTTGCGCGGCAGTGATTCGCCGATTTATCGATGATAGACAGGCGTGCAACAGGCTCGTCGCAACAGGCAGCAGCCAGATTGCGGCAGATCAGAAGAAGATTAATGAATCAAAAACAAAAAAGCCAACCGATGAAGGTTGGCTTTTTGCTTGAGCATTACTGCCCGAAATACTTACTGCCCGAAGAACAAGACCGATATCG
>CBHWAL010000267.1:0-6774 GCA_966111495.1 uncultured Achromobacter sp.
TCTCGTCGAAATGCGTGTAGAGGAAGCTCTCCTTGTGATGCGCCAGGCACCACTTCGCCATGATCGAGCCGCCGCGCGACACGATGCCCGTCATCCGGTCCGCGGTCATCGGAATGAACGGCAGGCGCACACCCGCATGGATCGTGAAATAGTCCACGCCTTGCTCGGCCTGCTCGATCAGCGTGTCGCGGAAAATTTCCCAGGTCAGATCCTCGGCCTTGCCGTCCACCTTCTCCAGCGCCTGGTAGATCGGCACCGTGCCGATCGGCACCGGCGAATTGCGGATGATCCATTCGCGGGTTTCGTGGATGTGTTTGCCCGTCGACAAGTCCATCACCGTGTCGCCGCCCCAGCGGATCGCCCACGTCATCTTTTCCACTTCCTCGCCGATGCCCGAGCTGACCGCGGAATTGCCGATGTTCGCGTTGATCTTCACCAGAAAATTGCGGCCGATGGCCATCGGTTCCACTTCCGGGTGATTGATGTTCGCCGGAATGATCGCGCGGCCCCGGGCGATTTCGTCGCGCACGAATTCCGGTGTGATCGCGGCGGGAATCGATGCGCCGAACGATTGGCCCGGATGTTGGCGCAGCAGGCGCTTGACCATCTTCTCGCCGTCCGGGCCGCTGTCGCGCAGCGTTTGCAGGTAGTGTTCGCGGCGCAGGCTCTCCCGGATCGCCACGTATTCCATTTCCGGCGTGATGATGCCGCGGCGCGCGTAGTGCATCTGCGACACGTTTGCGCCCGACTTCGCACGGCGCGGCGGACGTTGCAGATCAAAGCGCATCGCCGTCAGCTTGGGGTCGGTCAGCCGCGATTTGCCGTAGTCGCTGGTCGGGCCGGACAGCAGTTCTGTATCGCCGCGCTCATCGATCCAGGCGCGGCGCAGTGCCGGCAGGCCGCGGCGGATGTCGATCTTCGCTTCGGGGTCCGTGTAGGGACCGCTACAGTCGTACACCGTCAGCGGCGGGTTCTTTTCGCCGCCGAACATCGTCGGGGTGTCGTCCTGTTCGATTTCCCGGAAGGGCACGCGGATGTCGGGGCGCGAGCCCACTTCATACACGCGGCGGGATTTGGGCAGCGGTGCGACGGCCGCCGCGTCGACTTCGGCGGTAGCGGCCAGGAATTTGGGATTGGCGTTCATGGAAAGCTCCAAGCGAGTGGTTGGAGCCGATCGGGATGGACTCCCGTCCAGGCGTGCGAAGACGCGTGGCGGGAATACGCTCCCAGCATCGGCATTATCCGTACTGGTACGAAGGGACTCTCTCAACACGTCGCCGCCCTGAAGCGGGACGAGTACCCCTGCGTGAACGCGAAGTATAGAGCCAAGCGCGCCCGGTGCCGCCATCAATCTGCGCGCCGCCCGCCAAGCCGCAGAAATAGGGCTTTTCCAGCAGGCTGGTATTACTGCTTTACATTTGGATTCAGTCTAGGCAGACACCGTCATGCAGGTTCGGTACACTTTTTTCCACACGCCGCGTGTACAGTCTTAGAGTCTTACCGTTCGGCATCAGCCCACTTAAGAAGGAATCGAGCATGCAACTGAACCTACGCACTTTGGCGCCCGCCCTCGTTGTCGTGACATTGGCGCTAGCGGGTTGCAAGACCGCCCCGACTAAGACGTCCGACGCTGCGGCTACGCCTCAGGCAGGCCAGCAATCGACCACGCCCGCGACCGCCGCGCGCGTGGATTTTTATCTCGCCAAGCGCGAACCCGGCGCCGGCCTGCGTGAAGTCAGCCTCCCGGACGGCAAGCTCTATCTGCAGGAAACGCCCGTCCTCACGCGCGCTGACCTGACCGATGCCGCCGCGCTGGTCGACCGTCAAGGCCAGAACTTCGTCGGCCTGCGTTTCTCCGAAGCCGGCACGCGCAAGCTCACCACCGTCAGCACCGCCAACGTCGGCAGCGTGCTCGCCCTGGTGATCGATCAGGAACTGGTTGCCGCGCCGCTGATCGGCGAACCGCTCAACCGCGGCGTTCTGGCTTTCGGTGTGCCTTCGGCTCAGGCCGCCTCCGAAATCGCCGCCCGCATCCGTGGCGACGCCGCACCCGCGGCAGGTGGCACGGCCCCCGCGCCGGCGCCTGCGCCCGCCGCCAAGCCCTGATTCAGGGCGCGCAAAAAACCCGGCTCATGTAGCCGGGTTTTTTTTGCGTCGCGACTTCTGGTGGGAAGCGAAAGTGCATGCATGGCTTGCGCCGGGTCGGACGCGGGCGGGATGCAGGGTTGTGCGTCGACGGCCGCCCGCTCGTATCGCAATCAGCCGATCTTGCGGCCGCGCGGCTTGACGCCGCGGCGAAGCAGTGTCGTTTCGATGAAGGTCTGGGTCAACGCTTCGAGCATTGCCCGTTCGTCGGGCGTCAGCGATTCGAACTGCGAGGGCGAAATGTTGGGGTAGGGCCACGGCGCCAAGGGTCGGGGCCGGCCGCCGGGACGCGGCGCCGCGTCGGAAACGCCTGATACTGGCACGGTATTGCTCAAGTCGTAGGCTTCCAGAGGAAGCTCCATGGGACCCTTGCCGGTTTCCAGCCATTCGACTTCGATCTTCAACACCTGCGCCAGCTTGCGCGCGGATCGGCTCGAATGCCGCAGACCACTTTCGTAGCTGCCAATAGCACTTTGGGAGATGCGCACCAAGCGGGCGAGCGCCTTCTGCGTGTGGCCACGAAGAAGACGTGCATGCTTCAGTCGGTCTGAGAATGTTTTCACACGGCGATTGAAGCTTGCGGCGCTGTCACGTTGGTGGATATAAATAACACTAGGGTGATAACTTCTAAGGCGGTCGCATGTGGGAGCGGGGCAGCGTGTTCATCATGCCATCTGAGGATGTGGCGGGGTGGCGGCTTGCCGCCGTGCTGCGCCAGTTTCAATGGGACACCCGCGTTTTCGCATCGGTGGACGCGCTACAGGAACACCTGCCTGACGACGCGCCGGATCTGCTCGCGTTGCAGGGGCCTTGCGCCGGCATTGCCGACCTTATCGGCCGCTTGCGTCACGCGGCGCCCGGCGCGCGGGTGGTGTGGCAAGACGCTGGCGCCACCTCGGTCCAGCGCGCGGCGGCGCTGGACGCGGGCGTCGACGCCTGCGTGCCGGCCGGCACGGAGCCGTTGGAATGGGATGCGCTCTTGCGCAGCCTGTACCGGCGCGCGCGATGCGGTCCCGGGGCGTGGCGCGTCGTGTCGCCGGGACGCGTGCTGGTGGGCCCCGCGGGTCAGCGCCTGCCGCTCACGCTTCGCGAGCGCGCCGTGCTGGTGCGGTTGTTCAATGCGCCAGGACACTGTCTTCACCGCGAAAACTTCTTTCCGGCGGAAACGCGCGATCCCCTGGACAGCGCGCGGCGCGTGGACGTTGTCGTGTCCCGGTTGCGCAGCAAGGCGCGCCGGTTCAATATCGAACTTCCGCTATTGGCGGTGCGGGGTTGGGGGTACATCCTGCTGCCCGAGGGCGCGGGCAGGGCGCCTCCGGGGATGGACGGCGTCTGACTTACAGGACCACCAGATTGTCCCGATGCATGAGCTCGGGTTCGGTCATGCTGCCCAGGATGCGCGCGATCTGCGACGACGGCTGGCGCAAAATGCGGCGCGTGTCGGCAGACGAATAATTGATCAGCCCGCGTGCGCATTCCACGCCCTGGCTGTCCACGCACGCCACGACATCGCCGCGGCCGAACTCGCCTTCGACCTCGGTCACGCCGATGGGCAAGAGGCTCTTGCCTTCACGCAGCAACGCTTGCACGGCGCCATCGTCCAGCACAACCCGGCCACGCAGCCGCAGGTGATCGGCCAACCATTGCTTGCGCGCCGACCACACTGGCAGGACGGCCTGCAGTTCGCTGCCGATGCACTCGCCCTGGGCCAGCCGCGTCAGCACGTTGCGTTCGCGGCCCGATGCGATGACGGTATGCGCGCCGCTATGGGCCGCGCGCTTGGCGGCCAGCACCTTGGTCAGCATGCCGCCGGTGCCGATGCCGCTGCCCGCGCCGCCCGCCATGGCTTCCAGCGCGGGTTCGCCGGCCTGCGCATGCGAGATGAACTTGGCCTGCGGATTCTTGCGCGGATCAGAGTCATACAGGCCGCGCTGGTCGGTCAGGATGACCAGCGTGTCGGCTTCGATCAAATTGGTGACCAGCGCGCCCAGCGTGTCGTTGTCGCCAAGGCGGATTTCGTCAGTCACGACGGTGTCGTTTTCGTTCACGATGGGCACGACGCCCAGACGCAGCAGCGCAAACAGGGTGCTGCGCGCGTTCAGGTAGCGATGGCGGTCGGCCAGGTCTTCGTGGGTCAGCAGGATCTGCGCGGTGCGCAGTCCGTGTTCCGCGAAGGCAGCCTCGTAGGCCTGGCACAGTCCCATCTGGCCCACGGCCGCCGCGGCCTGCAGTTCGTGCATGACGGACGGGCGCTTGCGCCAGCCCAGGCGCGCCATGCCTTCCGCGATTGCGCCGCTGGACACCAGCACGATCTGCTTGCCCTGCTTGTGCAGGGCGGCGATCTGCGCGGCCCAGTGCGCGACGGCGGCGCGGTCCAGGCCTCGGCCTTCGTTGGTGACCAGCGATGAGCCGACTTTGGCGACGATGCGCTGGGCGTGGGTGACGACGGAAACGGCGGATGATTCAGCAGACATGATGGCGGCCGGCTGCGGCGAAAAAAAGCGTAATCGAAAGGACTGCGATTATGGCTTATTCGTTACCGCCGCGCGGCGCGGCCGGTTTGTCCGCGTCGCTGCGCGTCTCGTCGAAGCGGGGATCCGGCGCCACGTAGGTGCCTTCGGCCTGATCCTGCGCAAGCTGTTCCTTTTCGCGTTCGGCGTCCAGGTAGTCCTGCAGCGCGTAGATCAGGTCCTGCGTGCCTTCGCCCGACAGGCCCGAGATGCCGAACACCGGACCGGTCCAGCCGTAGAGTTCCAGGAAGCGGCGCTTGGTGTCCTCGGGATCGGGCACCATGTCCAGCTTGTTCAGGATAAGCCAGCGCGGCTTGGCGGCCAGATCGGCGTCATAGCGGCGCAGTTCCTCGACGATGGCGCGCGCGTCCGTGACGGCCTGCTCGACGGGATCAGCGTCCGGGTCGGGCGTGGACACGTCCACCAGGTGCAGCAGTACGCGGGTGCGCGCCAGATGACGCAGGAACAGGTGGCCCAGGCCGGCGCCTTCGGAGGCGCCTTCGATCAGGCCCGGAATATCGGCCACGACGAAGCTGCGCGACGGCGACGTGCGCACCACGCCCAGGTTGGGATGCAGCGTGGTGAACGGATAGTCGGCGATCTTCGGCTTGGCGTTGGAGATGCGGGTGATCAGCGTCGACTTGCCGGCGTTGGGCAGGCCCAACAGGCCCACGTCGGCCAGCACCTTCAGTTCCATGCGCAGGTAGCGGTGTTCGCCTTCCTTGCCCGGCGTCCACTGCTTGGGCGCGCGGTTTACGCTGGACTTGAAATGGATGTTGCCCATGCCGCCTTGGCCGCCGGCGGCCAGCACGACTTGCTGTTCGTGCTTGTTCAGGTCGAACAGGACTTCGCCAGTGTCGGCGTCATGGATGATCGTGCCCACCGGCACGCGCAGGGTGATGTCCGGAGCGGCTGCGCCGTATTGGTCCGAGCCGCGGCCGTTTTCGCCGTTCTTGGCGCGGTGCAGGCGCGCGTAGCGGAAGTCGATCAGCGTGTTGATGTTGCGATCGGCCACCGCGTAGATGGTGCCGCCGCGGCCACCGTCGCCGCCGTCAGGACCGCCACGGGGGATGAATTTTTCGCGGCGAAAGCTCGCCACGCCATTGCCGCCTTTACCGGCGACCACTTCAATGGTGGCTTCGTCTACGAATTTCATGGTGTCTGCGCGTGTAGTGGGTGAGGGCGGGCGTCCCTACAGGGGAGCCGCCGGGAGGCAATCGAGAGCTTACTCGCCAATTGCCTTCAAACAAAAAAGCCCTGCCGCACGCGACAGGGCTTTTGCCGTTCGGGAAACGCGGCGGACCGCGTCCCAGATCGTATGCAACCGCGGACTTGGCGTCCGCGGGCGCGCTTTCCGAATTACTCGGCAGCGACGATCGAAACGGTCTGCTTGTTCAATGCGCCCTTGAAGCCGAATTGAACCTTGCCGTCGATCAGCGCGAACAGGGTGTGGTCCTTGCCCATGCCGACGTTCACGCCAGCGTGGAAGCGAGTACCGCGCTGACGCACGATGATCGAACCAGCGGGAATCAATTCGCCGCCGAATGCCTTGACGCCCAGACGCTTCGATTCTGAGTCGCGTCCGTTCCGCGTAGAGCCGCCGCCCTTTTTCTGTGCCATGTTTAGCTCCTGCTAAGTGGTACCGAGTCGCTTCTTAAGCCGTGATGGCTTCGATGCGGATTTCGGTGTAGTTCTGACGGTGGCCCTGACGCTTCTGATAGTGCTTGCGACGGCGCATCTTGAAGATCTTGACCTTGTCGTGGCGGCCTTGCGCAAGAACCGTTGCCTTGACCACAGCGCCGGAGACGAGGGGCGTGCCAACTTTCAGTTGGTCGCCTTCGCCCACGGACAGCACTTGGTCCAGGGTGATTTCTTGCCCAATGTCAGCCGGTATCTGTTCTATCTTGAGTTTTTCGCCAGCGGCAACGCGATACTGCTTGCCACCGGTTTTTACGACCGCGTACATGGGGTGTTCCTTAAATAGGTAAATGGGTTCGTTCGTGTGGCCTGCCCTGCTGGGCGAGGGTGCCGTGCTGAACCGCCCTTGCCGAATGCCCGAAGCTTCAGGGCTGACAAGGACGTCAGGCGGCGTACACGAACAACCGACGTAATTCGGCCA
>CBHWAL010000268.1:0-6723 GCA_966111495.1 uncultured Achromobacter sp.
CCAGCACGCCTGAGATGATCGTGGCCAGCACGAGGGCCGCCCAGAAACCCGTGACGGGCGTCAGCGTGTAGGCGGCGTACGCGCCAATCATGTAGAACGAGGCGTGCGCAAAGTTCAGCACGCCCATCATTCCGAAAATCAGTGTCAGGCCTGCCGACACCATGAATAGCAGCAGGCCGTAGATCACGCCGTTCAACAGCGAGACGGTAAAGTATTCCATGTCCGCTCCAGGATTCTTGCGCGGGACGCCGAGCGTCCCGCGAGCGATTGCGCACGTTGTTTTTGCCCGGCCCGCGCCGGGAGTGCGCTTGTCTTGTGCCGGCGGCGGCCAGCGCGCATTTCAACTCGCCTTTCAGCGCACGCGCCGCCGCGCCGGCATTACTTCGGACGTTGCATCTTGCAGGTCGACTGCACGGGCGCGGACACGTCCGCCGCGGCCAGCACCTTCACGGGTTCAAATCCCATGTCGGTGCCGTCGGCCTTGTACTTGGCATTCTTGCCGACCTTGGACACCACCATCGGCAGTTGCACCTGGTGGTCTTCGGCGCGCATCGTGTAATCGCCCAGTGCCGACTTGTAGGTGACCTGCTCCAGCGCCACGGCCAGTTCGGGCACCGACAGCTTGCCGTCCTTGGGCTTGACCTGCTTCAAGGCTTCGCCCAGGAAGCGCACGCCGATCACGGTCTGCGGCTCGGTGTAGCTGGGGTAGTGGCCGGTCTTGGACTTGTAGTCTTCGGCGAACTTCGCACCTTCCTCGCCCGCGGCTTCGATGTTGTACGGATGCGCGATGTAATGGCCCATCGCGACCTCGCCGGCGTTGGCCAGGTTGCCGACCTGGTCCAGGAACACCGTGGCAAAGCGCACCTTCAGACCGGCGGCCTGCGTGGCCTTCATCAGCAGCAGCAGGTCGTTGGACCAGTTGCCGGTGATCACCGTGTCCGGCGTGGCCGAACGGATGCGCGCGACGTACGGCGCGAAGTCCTGGATCTTGTTGACCTCGTGCAGCGTCTTGCCCACCACCTCGTAGCCGTAGTCCTTGGCAAAGCGCTCGGTCGCGCCTTCCATGTCCTGGCCCCAGGAGTAGTTTTGATTGATGGCGTACACGCGCTTGCCCAGCGTGCCGTCGGCCGACATCACCGACGCCAGCGCCTTCACGCGCAGGTCGGCGTTGGTGGTGAAGCGGAAGTGGTAGAAGTGGCACTTCTGGCCGGTCAGCTCAAGCGCCTCGCCGCCCACGTTCAGGAAGACGATTTCCTTGCCGGGGTTGCGCAGGTTGTGCTTGCGCACGTCTTCCGTCAACTGGCCCGAGATCGCCGACGACGACCCTTGCACCAGCACTTGCACGCCCTCGGCGGCAGCGGCGCGGAAGCGGTCCGAGGCGCCCACGGGACCGCCCTGGTTGTCGAACTCCACCAGCTCAAGCGGCTGGCCGTTCCAGCCGCCAGCGGCGTTGATGCGGTCCAGTTCATATTTGACGGCGGCGCGGAACATCAGGCCGGTCGAGGCCTGCGGGCCCGACAGCGTTTCGATCAGGCCGATCTTGACGGGCGCGGCGTGAGCGGTGGCGGCGAGTCCGGCCAGGCACAGCAGACCGGTGGTGAAAGCCAATTTCATGCGTGTCTCCTCCGTGGAACGGGAGTGTGGTGATTGCGTGGGTCAGGCAGGCGTGCATGCCGCATCGCCGGCATGCCGCAAGGGCACGACAGCGATGGGAAGCGAAGACGGGGGGATGGCGGCGGTCACGGACGTGCAAGGCGCCGGGGCGAAACGCCAGCCGGGCAGGGCATGAAGCCGCCGGGGCGTCTGAAGGTGCGCCATCGGACGTGCCGAGGGCGCGGATGCGGTCATGCTGCCGGTGAAAGTCACCTGGTTGTCCCCTGCCTGTTTATGCGGCGTGTCGCCGTGTTTTTCTGACTGACTTGCCTGAAAGCGTGAGTTGATTTACGCTTTCTGAACAAGTTGTCAGGCAACTTTATCAAGTTGTCCGATAAATCATAGGCCAGGCGTTTTTCTCGTGTCAAGCAACGGATTCAGCAGTTCAATCAGAATTCGCACCGTTGCCGCGACAGCGCCGCGGACCGCTAAAAACAGCGTCAGGAGACAAAATGATTTCGTTTGAGGGGCAGGTTGCCGCCATCACCGGCGCGGGCAACGGCATCGGGCTGGCCACGGCGCGGCTCATGGCCGCGCACGGCGCGAGGCTGGTGCTGACCGACATCGACAACGCACGGCTGGAGGAGGTTGCGGCGGAACTCGACCCCAGCGGTCAGCGCGTCTACACGCATGCGCTGGACGTGTCGGTGTCGCACGACTGCGAACGGGTGTTCGAGGCGGCTGCCAGGCATTTCGGCGGGCTGGATCACCTGGTCCATTGCGCGGGCATCTACCCGGAGCAGCTCGTGAAGGACACCAGCGACGAGTCCTGGCGCACGCTGATGCGAGTGAATCTGGACGGCACGTTCTACGTGTGCCGCGCCGCCCAGCGCCATCTGCGCCACGACGGGTCAATTGTGCTGCTCACGTCGCTGGCCGCGCAGCGCGGCAGCTATGCGCACGCTGCCTATTCGGCGTCCAAGGGCGCGGTGCAGAGCTTCACCCGCAGCCTGGCGCTGGAACTGGCCCCGCAGATCCGCGTGAACGCGGTGGCGCCCGGGATCATCGCCACGTCGATGACGCACGACCTGATCGGGCAGAAGGGCGCACAGTTGCTGGAAAGCACGCCGCTGCGCCGCTTCGGCACGGCCGAGGAGATCGCTGGGACCATCGCATTCCTGTGCTCGCCGCTGGCGTCATTTGTGACGGGCGAGGTCATGCAGGTCAATGGCGGAATCTATATCGCTTAAAGTGCAAGAACGCGGCGCGACGGGAAAAACCGGCAAATCTATAATTCTCCGTACGCTGCCGCATCGCAATCTGTCAGGACCCCCACGCGAGACATTCCTATAAACATGGCCGCCGCGTCTGCGCGCCGCCCTCACGTTTGAAGATCCCCATGCAGCCCAGTCAAGAACCCGATTCGAGGCGCGCCGCGCCTCGCAGTTCGCTATCCGCGGCGGTGGCGGATGCCCTGGCCGACCAGATACGCCAAGGCGTGCTGGCCCCGGGCGATCGCCTGCCCACCGAAAAGCAGCTCACTGAAATCCACTCGGTCAGCCGCGCGGTCGTGCGCGAGGCGCTGGCCCGTCTCAAATCCGAAGGCCTGGTCACGTCGCAGCAAGGCAGTGGGGTGTTCGTCGACCCGAACTTCCAGAAGAACGCCTTTCGCATCGCTGCGCCAACGCCGGGCGACAACCAGGACCTGGAACACATCCTGGAGCTGATGCTGTCCATCGAGGTCACGGCGGCGCGCTATGCAGCGCAGCGGCGCACCGATCCGGACCTGAAGAAGATTCGGCAGGCGCTGGTGGGCATGGAGTACGCGCTCATCAACGACAAGCTGGGCGACGAGGAAGACTACCAATTCCATCAGGCCATCGTGCAGGCCACGCACAACCCGCATCTGGTGGCGCTGAACGATTATCTGGAAGCCAACGTGCGCCGCGTCATCCGCAGCGCGCGTCACAACACGGCGCGCCGGTATGCCGAGCGCATGGCCGCGGTGCAAAGCGAGCATCAGGCCATCTTTGCGGCCATTGAAGCCGGCGACCCGGATGCCGCGGGCCGCGCGGCGGAGCAGCACCTGCGCAACGCGGCGGACCGGCTGCGGTTGTTTCAGGCGGAGCGCCCCGCGCCCGTGTGAACGCGGGAGCAGACCGCTCCTATGCGAAGGTCTGCTCCATCTCGCGGCGGAACTGCACCGCCGTCGAGCGTTCGTCGTATTCCACGTCGCGCCAGCGGATCGCCTGCGATTGGCGCACGGGATTCTTCAGTTTGACCTTGTTCGACAGCCCCAGCGGCAGATAGCCTTCCTCGACCGAATCGGGCGCCGGCATCAGGCGGCCGTACACCGTGTAGCCGCCTTCGCCATCCAAGATCTGGCCGGCCTGCAAATCGCGCTTGGCGGTCGCCACCACGTCGCCGTGCCAGCCGGCCGGGGCGCCCGTCGGCTCGCGCCGCAAGCCCACGCTGGCCACGCTGATGCCCAACTCCAGGCCGATCAGGTGGTAGGGCTTGTACATCGCAGTGAAGTTGCCGCTGGGATCGGTGACCAGGCCATATTCCTGGAAGCAGCGGCGCACGTAATCGCTGTCGGCGGCAAGCGTCACGTACACGCCCCAGCGCAGGTCGCGGAACACCGGCCGGCCGTCGCGTTCCAGCGACGAGATCACCTCGACCTGGCCGCGGTGGTGCAGCATGCCGCCGTCCTCGCGGGGACGCAGCACGCGCGCCAGGTCATCCACCCCGCACGGCGGAAAGTGCAGGCCCGACGGTGAGGGCAGAAGACCCGTGGCATTGGAGACGGCCGCCATCTCGATGGCGCTCTTGGTGCCGTCCAGGAAACTGTTGAACATCTGCGCATTGAAGTCGCCCGCCGCAACCATTTCGGCGGTGAAGCCGTAATAGGGCCAGACGGTGTCGGGCGTGGACGTGTGGAACTCGGGCAGGTATTTGGTGCCCTTGCCGGCAGCCATGACCTCGAAGCCGCTGGCGCGCGCCCAGTCGACCATTTCGCAGATCAGGGCGGGCTGGTCGCCGTAGGCCAGCGAATAGACAATGCCCGCTTCCCGGGCGCGGCGCGCCAGCAGCGGACCTGCCAGCGCGTCGGCTTCCACGTTGACCATGATGATGTGCTTGCCGTATTCGCAGCAGGTCAGCACATGGGTGATGCCGGCCGCGGCCTGGCCGGTGGCGTCGATGACGATGTCCACGTCGGGGCTGGCGATGACGGTGCGCGCGTCGTCGCAGAAATAGACCTTGCCGTTCTTGTACGCGTCATTGATGCTGCTGGCGTTGAGCGCGCCGGCGGGCCAGCCGACGCGGGTCAGCGCGGCGCGGGCCCGGTCGGGCACCAGGTCCGCCACCGCGACCAGGCGCATGCCCGGCGTGCGCGGGGCCTGACTCATGAACATGGCGCCGAACTTTCCGGCGCCCAACAATGCGACTCGCAGCGGCTTGTGGTCGGCTTCTCGCTGCTTGAGCAGACGGTACAGATTCATGGCGCGGGCTCCTCCTGGGTGGGGCGTACGACTCCACAGGATAGTCCCAAACGATGACGGCTGAACAGGACTCAGCAGGACTCAGGCATCTGCCGTATAGAGCTCGCCGGCCAGCACGTTGCGCCAGTTCTGCCAGTTGATGCGCGGGCGGTCCGTGACCTCGCGGTTATAGGGCGCGTCAAACAGAATGTGCTTCCAGCGCGGCCGCACGGCGCCTTCGATGCGCGGCTTGTCGTCGATCAGCAGATGACCCTGCACCAGCGTCTTGTCCTTGGTCAGGATCAGCCGGGTAGTGGCATCGCGGCCCAGGTGCTTTTCTACCCACAGGTATTTTTCCGCCACGCAATTCTCGAATTGCGAGAGCGGCGACGAGCAGATGCGCACGTCCATGCCGAGCGCCAGCAGTTCCTTGACGGCGTCCAACGCACCGGGGACGGGCGGCAGATTGCGGATGAAGCCCGGCGCGGTGTAGATCGCCTCGGCCATTGCGCGTAGTTCGGGGGCGTAATCCTCGCGGATGTAGAAGGACTTGCGGTCCTCGAACGCCACCGGCGCGATGTCCGGGTGGCGTTCGCGCCAGGCGTCGATGAAGGCGTGTTCGAAGTCGGCGAGCACGCCGTCTTGATCCAGCAGGATGATCATGGGGGTCCCAAACGTTGGCAACCGTAGGATTGTGCCCTAGCCGCCCTGCGGCCGGGATTGCGCCACGATGCGGTAACGGCTGCCGCCGGTCAGCGATTCGGACGCCACCAGCACCATGCGGTCGTAGCGCCAGGCGAGCGGCTCGGCCGGGTCATCCGGCGGCTGCGCATGCGTGATGTTGCGCAGCAGCGTGACGTGCGGGCGAAACGGCTGCGTTGGCGGGGTCAGTCCATAACCGGACAGCCAATGCCAGAGATCGTCGTGGGCCTGTTGCAGGGCCGCGGGCGTCTCGGCTGGGCCTGCCCACAGGATGCGCTGGCGGGTGAAGACCCCGTAGCGGTCGAGCGGCACGTCGCCGGGCGCCAAGCGGCGTTCGGGCGTGGCGGCGGCCAGTTCGTCGGCCAGGGCGCTGTCGACTGGACCCAGAAAGGCCAACGTCAGATGCAGCGTCTCGGTGCGCATGGCGCGTCCGTCCGTGACCAGCTTCGCGGCTTCCGCCCAGCCGGCCAGCGACGCCGCCAGCGGGGGAGACGGCCACAGCGCGTAGAAAAGGCGGATGGTGGACATCCGCTGATTGTAGGGCGCGCCTGGACGGCGCGGTGCCGGCCGTCTAGGGCTTGGTGCGCCGGGTCACGCCGGTGTCAAAGCGTTCGACACCCGGACGCGCGGCGGGACGGGCGGCCGAGGCCGTGTCGGCCGTCGCCGGCCGGTCAAACCGCTCCACGCCCGGACGGGCAGGGCGGTCAAAGCGTTCCACGCCGGGGCGCGCGGCGGGACGGTCGAATCGTTCGACGCCCGGGCGGTTCAGCCGCTCGACGCCGGGCCGTGCAAAACGCTCGACCCGTTGCGGCGTGGCCGTCTTGGCGGCCGCGCTTTGCGCCGCCTCTTGTTCGCGCTTGGCGATGATCTCTTCGGCGCGCTGGTGGTGCGGCGCCATCTTGCGCACCATCACCCGGCCGTCACGCGGGAAATAATTGATGCGGCG
>CBHWAL010000269.1:0-6697 GCA_966111495.1 uncultured Achromobacter sp.
GCCATCGACTTCATGCTTTACCCGCTGTTCACCGACGTTACCGTCCTGATCGTGCTGTCTTTCATCCTGGGCTTGGCGCTGGGGTGCTGCCAGCCCAGCATGCTGTCCCTGCTGCATCAATACTCGCCGCCGGGCCGCGCCGCCGAGGCCGTGGGCCTGCGCATGGCGCTCATCAACGGCTCGCAGGTCTCGCTGCCGTTGACCTTCGGCGCGCTGGGTGCGGTAATTGGCGTTGCCCCGCTTTTCTGGGCCTATTCCGTGGCGCTGATGGCCGGGGGCTGGGCCAATCGCAATCCCCCGCACGAGTCTGAACGGAAACCGTAGTTGTGAACAAGCAGTCCTCCCCCTCTGACATCTCCATCTCCGGCGCGTCCCTGCCCTTCCGGCTGTGGACGGCAGAAGAACGCCAAGCCTCACTCGACGACGCGCTCAAACAAACGCAGGCCGGGGAAGATGTGTGGGTATTCGGGTACGGATCCTTGATCTGGCGGCCGGATTTCGACTTTCAGGAACGGCGCCTGGCCACGCTGCGCGGCCACCACCGCGCGCTGTGCCTGTGGTCGCGGGTGAACCGGGGCACGCCCGAGTGTCCGGGCCTGGTGTTCGGACTGGACCGAGGCGGCTCCTGCCGGGGCGTGGTCTATCGCCTGGCCGGCGCCCAGGTCCCCAATTACTTTCCCGCCCTCTGGGAACGCGAGATGTCCACGGGCGCCTACCTGCCCCGCTGGATCAACTGCGCCACGGATGAGGGCATCGTCCGAGCGCTGGTGTTCATCATGAACCGCAGCAATCCGGCTTATATCCGCGCCCTTCCCGAGCCTGAACTGCTGGAGATCGTGCGCCGCGCGGCGGGACGCTACGGCCCGTGCACGGACTACGTGGTGCAGACCGCCCAGGCCCTGCGGTCCGCCGGCATCCACGACGCCCGGCTCGACGCGATCGCGCGCCGGCTGGAACTGGACGGCCACCCGCTACCCGAAGGTCCCTGACGCCGGCGGGCGGGCAGGCGCGGCCAACTTGTCCGGGGCCTGCGCGGGGTCAATGAGGGGCCGGTCTCCCAGGCGGTATAAACTCCCTGTTATCAACGCTGAACCCCTAAGACCATGTCCGTCTCTGATCTGCGTCAAAGCTACGAAAAGAATGTGCTCCTGGAAAGCCAGGCTGCCCCCTCTCCGTTTGAGCAATTCACCCGTTGGTTCGACGAGGCCCTGGCGGCAAAGGTGCCGGAACCCAACGCCATGACCCTGGCGACGGTGGATGCCAACGGCCAGCCCAGCGCCCGCATTGTCCTCATCAAGGGCTTTGACGACCAGGGCTTCACGTTCTTCACCAATTACGAATCGCGCAAGGGCCTGGACCTGCGAGCCGAGCCGCGCGCCGGCCTGCTGTTCTTCTGGCAGCCGCTGGAGCGCCAGGTCCGCATCGAAGGCGTGGTGGAAAAGGTGGCGGCCGAGGAATCGGACGCCTACTACCATAGCCGCCCGACCGGATCGCGCATCGGCGCCTGGGCCTCGCGCCAAAGCCAGCCCATCACGCGTGAAGAGCTGGAAGCCCGCGAAAAGGAATTCCGCGAGCGTTTCGGCGAACAGCCGCCACGTCCGCCGCACTGGGGCGGCTATCGTCTCAAGCCCACCGCCTTTGAATTCTGGCAAGGCCGGCCGTCCCGCCTGCACGACCGCCTGCGCTACGTCGCGGATGGCGCGGGCTGGAAGATCGAACGCCTGTCTCCCTGATACAGGCGCCCCGACGCGGGGCGTCCCCACGCCGGGCGCCTCCCGCGCCCGACCGAACTGTCTACTGCATGTCCGCCTCCTCCCCTGATTTCGATTCCGTCTTCTTTCGCACCGCTTTGGGCCGTTACGCCACCGGCGTGACGGTCGTGACGACCTCCGGCCTGGACGGCGCCCCCATCGGCCTGACGGTCAGCTCGTTCAATTCGGTCTCGCTGAACCCGCCGTTGGTGCTGTGGAGCCTGTCTTTGGGCTCGTCATCGCTAGAGGCTTTCGAACAGTGCGAGCGCTACGTCGTGAACGTGCTGAGCGCGGACCAGATCGCATTGGCCCGGCGTTTTGCGACCGGCAAGACGCCGGACCGCTTTGCCGGACTGCAGGTGCACTACGCGCCGGGCGGCACGCCCATGCTGGATGGCCACTGCGCCGCCTGGTTCGAATGCCGCAGCCGCAGCCGCTATGTCGAGGGAGATCACGTCATCATGGTCGGAGAAGTTGAACGTTGCGGACACAGCGGCGAGCCGCCGCTGGTGTTTCACGCCGGCGGCTTTGACCTGACACCGGCCGGCACGCGCGCCGAAAAGGCCAAATCATGAGCGTCGACGTCGATTGCGTCGTCATCGGCGCCGGCGTCGTCGGCCTGGCGATCGCCCGCGCGCTGGCCCAGTCCGGCCGCGAGGTGCTGGTGGCCGAGGCCACCGAGGCCATCGGCACCGGCACCAGCTCGCGCAACTCCGAAGTCATCCACGCAGGTATCTATTACCCCGCCGGCAGCCTGAAGGCTCGCCTTTGCGTGCGCGGCAAGCATCTGCTGTATGCGTACTGCGCCGAGCGCGGCGTGCCGCACAAACGGCTGGGCAAGCTTATCGTCGCCACCAGCCCCGAGCAGGCCACGCAGCTCGAAGGCATTGCCCAGCGCGCTCGCGCCAACGGCGTGGACGACCTGCAATACATCTCGGGCGAAGAGGCCATGCGCCTGGAGCCCGCGCTGCAATGCACTGCGGCGCTGGTGTCGCCGTCCACCGGCATCGTCGACAGCCACGCGCTGATGCTGTCCTTCCAGGGCGACGCCGAAAACGCGGGCGCCCAATGCGTTTTCCATACGCCGCTCGTGTCGGGGCGCGTGCGGCCCGAAGGAGGCTTCGAGCTGCAATTCGGCGGCGACGACGCCATGCACCTGACCTGCAACGTGCTGATCAACTCGGCCGGGCTGCAGGCGCCGGCCCTGGCGCGGCGCATCGAAGGCGTGCCGGCAGACAGCATCCCCACCGATTACCTGTGCAAGGGCAGCTATTTCACGCTGTCCGGCCGCGCGCCGTTCTCGCGCCTGATCTACCCCGTGCCCCAGCACGCCGGCCTGGGCGTGCACCTGACGCTGGACATGGGCGGCCAGGCCAAGTTCGGTCCTGACACCGAATGGGTCGGCACCGAGGACTACACGCTGGACCCGGCCCGCGCAGATGTGTTCTACGAAGCCGTCCGGACCTACTGGCCGGCCTTGCCGGACGACGCGCTGGCCCCCGGTTACACGGGCATCCGGCCCAAGATCTCTGGCCCGCACGAGCCGGCCGCCGACTTTGTCATTGCGGGTCCCGCCGTGCACGGCGTGCCGGGCCTCGTGAACCTGTTCGGCATCGAATCCCCCGGGCTGACCTCCAGCCTGGCCCTGGCGGAAGAAACCCTGGCGCGCCTGTCCGCCTGATCTCCGCCCGCCCCCTTTTTTCTCATTCAGCCATTCCCGCCATGCAGCACAACGACTACATCCTGACCCTGTCCTGCCCTGACCGCACCGGCATCGTCTACCGCGTCAGCGGCCTGTTGTTCGAACTGGGTTGCAACATCCTGGATTCGCAGCAGTTTGGCGACGAAGAGACCGGCCGCTTCTTCCTGCGCGTGCACTTCGATCTGCCGGTGAGCGTGTCCGTCGACGACCTGCGCGCCCGCTTCGACGCGATGTCCGCCGATTACGGCATGGAGCTCAAGCTGCATGACGCGCGCCGCAAGGAACGCCTGCTCATCATGGTCAGCAAGCAGGGCCACTGCCTGAACGACCTGCTGTTCCGCGTGCACAGCGGCCATTTGCATGCCGACGTGGCCGCCATCGTCTCCAATCACAACGATTACGCCGGCCTGGCCGCCACCTACAACATCCCGTTCCACTACCTGCCGGTCACGCCCGACACCAAGCTGGAACAGGAGAAGCAGGTGCTCAAGATCGTCGACGAGGCGAACATCGACCTGGTGGTGCTGGCCCGCTACATGCAGATCCTGTCCGCCGACATGTGCCGCGCCCTGACCGGCCGCGCCATCAACATCCACCACAGCTTCCTACCCAGCTTCAAGGGCGCGCGCCCCTATCACCAGGCGCATGCGCGCGGCGTGAAAATCATCGGCGCCACGGCCCACTACGTGACCTCGGACCTGGACGAAGGCCCGATCATCGACCAGGACATCGAGCGCGTCGACCACACGATGACCGCGCAGGACCTGACGCAGGTGGGCAGCGACATCGAATCCCTGGTGCTGTCGCGCGCCGTGCGCAGCCACGTTGAACACCGCATCCTGCTGAACCGCAACAAGACCGTCGTGTTCCGCTGATCCTCACGCCTTTGACGGGACCGCGGCGGGCGGTTGCAACGGCGGAAACGCCTGCGCCACCAACGCCACCGCGCGCTCCTGCAAGGGCGAACGCGCCGCATCGGGCCAGATCACCTGGCTGATCGAGCGCGCTTCGTGTTCAAACGCAATGAACCGCGTGCCCGCCAACCCGCTGCGCGACAGGCACGCCGGCACGATCGACACCCCCAGCCCCTGCGACACCAGCGACGCCACGCTCAGCCAGTGGCGCACCTCGTGCCGGATCGCCGGCATGAAGCCGGCTGTCACGCACATGGCCAGCACCGTCTCGTAGTAGCTGGGCGAGGCCGCCCGCGCGAAAAAGACGAAGTCATCCTCTGCCAACTGCGCCAGCCGCAGCGACGTGCGCTGCGCCAGCGGATGCCCGTCCGGCAGACACACGACGAACGGCTCGGCCATCAGGTCACGCGCCTGCACGCCGTCCGGCACCGGATTGGCGTGGATGAAGCCCAGGTCTTGCTCGCCGCGCCGAACCGCCTCAATCTGGTCGTGCGAGTTCAGTTCGGTCAGCACGTGCTCCACGTCGGGCAATTCCGAGCGCATGGCGTTCAGCAGCGCGGGCAAGCCCCGATACAGCATCGACCCCACGAAGCCGATTCGCAACCGCCCGCGCAGGCCCGCGTCCACCTGGCGCACCAGCGTGCGGACCTCTTCGGCCTGGCGCAGCAGAATCACGGCCTCGCGGTACAACGCCTGGCCGGCGTCGGTCAGTTCGACATGCCGGCTGGTGCGGGCCAAGAGGCGCGCGCCGATGTTCTCTTCCAGTTGGCGGATCGCGTAGCTGAGTGGCGGCTGGGAGATATGCAGGCGCGCCGCCGCTCGGCTGAAATGACGCTCTTCGGCCACGGCAATGAAGTAGCGCAGCAGCCGAGGTTCCAGATCCATACGTCCCTCCTTACGAGCTATCTATATTTGTTTTGGATTGATCTACATCAAAACAGTATTTGAGTAGATGAATCAAGCCCCGCAACATAGGACATCTTCCCGTCTCGACCCGGATGCCGCCATGGATACCCCCGTCTTGCCCGTTGCCGCCACCGCCACGCCCGTCCCGGATTCCCGTGGGCTGAATCTGTTCAGCGCCGACCCGTATGCCGAGGCGCTGAGCCGCCGCTACCTGCCGCCCGCCCTGCACGCGCATCTGCTGCCGCACCTGAGCCGGCTGGGTGAACTGGCGGGTGGGGTGATGGACGAACTGGCGTCCGTGGCCGACAAGCATCCGCCCACGCTGTCCGTGCGCAGCCGCGCCGGCACGGACGAGTCCCGCATCGACAAGCACCCCGCGTATGTCGAACTGGAACGCCTGGCCTACAGCGAATTCGGCCTGGCGGCGCTGTCCCACCGGGGCGGCGTGCTCGGCTGGCCCGAGCCCATGCCCGCCGCCGCCAAATACGCGCTCAGCCATCTTTTCGTGCAGGCGGAGTTCGGCCTGTGCTGCCCGGTCAGCATGACGGACTCGCTGGCGCGCACGCTGCGCAAGTTCGGTGACCCGGCGCTGGTCGAGCGCGTGCTGCCGCAGGTGACGTCGCAGGATTTCGACACGCTGCGCCAGGGCGCCATGTTCATGACTGAACAGGGCGCGGGCTCGGATGTCAGCGCCACGGAGGTCACGGCCGAGGCTCAGGACGACGGCACGTGGCGCATCCAAGGCGACAAGTGGTTCTGCTCGAATCCGGACGCCGGCTTTGCAATGGTGCTGGCCCGCAGCGAAACGGATCCCGGTCTGAAGGGCGTGTCGCTCTTTCTGCTACCGCGCGACCTGGCGGACGGCACGCACAACCACTATCGCATCCTGCGTCTGAAGGACAAGCTGGGCACGCGCTCGATGGCCAGCGGCGAAATCCGCCTGGAAGGCGCGGTGGCGTGGCTGGTGGGCGAACGCGGCCGCGGCTTCAAGCACATGGCCGACATGATCAACAACTCGCGCCTGTCCAACGGCATGCGCGCGGCGGGTCTGATGCGCCGCGCCGTCACCGAGGCCGTCTACGTGTCGCAGCACCGCCGCGCCTTCGGCAAGCGGCTGATCGACATGCCGCTGATGCAACGCCAGCTCGTCAAGATGATCGTGTGGGCCGAACAGGCGCGCAGCGTCATGTTCCAGACAGCACGCGCGCTGGCCGACGCGGATCAGGGCGCGGCCGACCCCGCGCTGGCCCGGATCCTGACGCCGCTGATCAAGTTCCGCGCCTGCCGCGATGCGCGCAAGGTCACCGGCGACGCGATGGAAGTGCGTGGCGGCTGCGGCTACATCGAGGAGTTCACCGACCCCCGCCTGGTGCGCGACGCGCATCTGGGCTCCATCTGGGAAGGCACCAGCAACATCGTCGCGC
>CBHWAL010000270.1:0-6695 GCA_966111495.1 uncultured Achromobacter sp.
CAGTGTTGAGTGGTTTTGGTTTTTTTTGTGGTTTTAGACTCGGTGTGCGTTCATGGCTTGCGGCTACCGCCGAGCATGTAGGCAAGCTGGCGATTGGGCGCCGACGACGGCGACGCATTGCTGCGCGAATCCTGTTCTTCGGCCGGCGCGGCCGTCGTCGAGGGTTCGTAAGGCTTAAGGAAAAAGTCGTCGACCGGTTGGCGCGAGCCGCCGGCATGATGGCTGGAGCGACGGTCCGAAGAAAGGCCGCGATCGCCGCGGTCGCCTCGGCTTTCGCGGCCGCCCTCGCGCCCTTCGCGCGACTGCGAGCCACCGTCGCTGCGGCGATGGCTGCGCGCGATCAGGTCGGCCGGCACGTCGAGCGTGCCACGGGGCACTTCGCGCTTGATGAGCTTTTCGATGTCGAGGAGGAACCGCTCTTCGTCGGCGGTGAACAGGGCAATGGCCTCACCCGATGCACCCGCGCGGCCGGTGCGGCCGATGCGGTGCACGTAGTCTTCGGCGTTGTACGGCAGGTCGTAGTTGATGACGCAGGGCACGCCCGCCACGTCCAGGCCGCGCGCGGCCACGTCGGTCGCGACCAGCACTTCGAGTTCGCCCGCCTTGAAGGCTTCCAGGGCCTTCATGCGGTCGGCCTGGGTCTTGTCGCCGTGGATCGATTCGGCCTTGACGCCGTCGCGTTCCAGTTCGCGCGCCAGACGCGCGGTGCCGATCTTGGTGTTCGAGAAAACGATGACCTGGTTCAGGCCGCGCGACTTCACCAGATGCACGACAGCGGCGCGCTTGGCGTCGCTGGTCATCTTGTAGGCGATCTGCGTGATGGTCGTGGCGGTGGCATTGCGCGCCGCCACTTCGATTTCCACAGGCTGGTTCAGATACGAACGGCCCAGCTTGCGGATTTCGTTGCTGAACGTGGCCGAGAACAGCAGGCCCTGGCGCTGCGCGGGCAGCAGCCGGATGATGCGTTCGAGATCCGGCAGGAAACCCATGTCGAGCATGCGGTCCGCTTCGTCCAGCACCAGGATGCCGACCTGGCTGAGGTTCACGTTTTTTTGTTCAACGTGATCGAGCAGGCGGCCCGGCGTAGCGACCAGCACCTCGCAACCGCGGCGCAGCGCTTCTTTCTGCGGACCGATATCCACGCCACCGAACACGACGGCCGAGCGCAGCGGCGTCTTCTTGCTGTACCGCTTGACGCTTTCAAAGACCTGGTCTGCCAGTTCACGCGTGGGCGCCAGGATCAGCGCGCGCACCGGATGCCGGGCGGGCGAGGCACTGGTATTGGCCAGCGGCATGAGCCGGTGCAGGATCGGCACCGTGAACGCCGCCGTCTTGCCGGTGCCGGTCTGCGCAGCGCCCATGACGTCACGACCCGACACCACAACGGGAATGGCCTGCGCCTGAATGGGCGTTGGGGTGGTGTAGCCGGTTTCGGCGATGGACTGCAACAACAGGGGGTGCAATCCGAAATCGTCGAACGTCGGCGCGGGCGCGGGCGCGTCAGAGGTGGGTGCTGCGGTTTGAGTGGATTCAGTCATCAGGGGTTAGGCAAGTACCGGGACCAGTGAAAAAGAACAAAACGAGAGTGCTGCATGCACTGCTACATAAGGCATCGGGGCATCCATGCTGGATTCGATACTTATGAGGGCAGTACCAGGCCCGGATTGCTGTGGATTGATGAATTTTAGCGCAGCCGCCTTACCACACGGTCAAACGGTCCGATTGAGGGCCGGTCAGCCACACGATCGAACCGCCCACCGAGGCAAAAAAAGCCCCCAAGGCGTCCACCAGATGGACGATGCGGCCCTCGATTTGCGGCCGTCAGCTGGCCAGCCAGCGCAATCCCCAGAGCACCAGCATGCCAACTACGATCACCAATACCGCACTGCGGGTGCGCAGGAACACCAGAATGGCAACCAGCCCGGCGACCAGCTTGTAGTCGAAGACGGGGCCCAGCCCGGCTTTCCAAGGTAGCAGGTCCGGCACCACGATGGCCGTCAGCGCCGCGGCGGGTGCGTAGCGCAACGCGCGGCGCACATTATCGGACAGCGGAATATAGTCGCCAAACAGCATGAAACCCGCGCGCGTCAATACGCTGCACAGGGCAAGCAGAAGGATGGCGGAATAGACGTAGAGTTCCCAGGACCAGTTCGTCATGGACGCGCCTTGAAGAAGCGTTCAGCCCACATGCCGGCGATGACGCCGGAGATGACCGCCGCAGCCAGCCCGAGGCGCAGAGGCATTGCCTGCCCCACCCAGGCGACGACGCCGGCCGCCAGCATGGACACCAGCATTGGTTTGGAACTGGCCAGCGGCACCGTGATGGCCAGGAGCGCCAGCACGGCGGCAAAATCCAGGGACCAATCGGTGGGGACCTGCGCGCCCAGGTAGATGCCGACAATCGACGACGACTGCCAGACCAGCCAGCCCGGCACGATGGTGCCCAGGAAGAACCAGAGCTGCTCGCGCGTGCCGCGTTCGACCGAGTCGCCAAATCGGGGCATGAACAGCACGAAGCCCATGTCGGTTGTGAAATAGCCGAGCCCCAGGCGCTTGGGCCAGGACAGGTGGCGGAAATACGGCTGCAAGGCCGCGCCGAAGATGATGAAGCGCAGGTTCACGACGCAGCCGGCGGCAAAGATCAGCCAGAGCGGCGCGCCGGCGGCGATAAGGGGCAACGAGGTGAGCTGCGCGGAACCGGCGTACAGCAGCAGCGTCATGGCGAGCGCCATGGATTCGGTCAGTCCGGACTTGACCATCGCCACACCGGTGACCAGGCCCCAGGTTGCCGTGGCGATCAAGGCGGGCACGATGGCATGGACGCCGGCACGGAAGGCGGTCACGCGTTCCTGGCGGACCAGGACTGGGTCTTCGGATTCAGGAAGCGCGGATTCAGAGGACAACGACTGGCCCCTGGCGATTCAGACAGGACGACATGGATACTCGATGGGAATGAACACGCGACAGCCCGTTCGCCCGCCGGCATCATGCTGCGCGAGGGCCTTGGCCCCGCACCGGTGCGCGAATAGGCCCGTATTGTAACCTCGACGCTTGATACAATAGCGCCCTCAAGATTCTTGGCCCCCATGGCCTGGCGCGCGGCGGCAGGTCTGGCGCGCACTGTGTGGAGAAGACCATGTCGATGGCTGACCGCGACGGTTTCATCTGGTATGACGGCAAGCTCGTCCCATGGCGAGACGCGACGACGCATGTCCTGACGCATTCGCTGCACTATGGGCTGTCCGTCTTCGAAGGCGTGCGCGCGTACCGCTCCACGCTTGGCACCGCTATCTTCCGTCTTGAAGACCACACCAACCGGCTCTTCAATTCGGCGCACATCTACCAGATCCCCATGCCGTTCGATCGCGACACGATCAACGAAGCCCAGCGGATGGTCGTGCGTGAAAACCAGCTTGAATCCGGCTACCTGCGCCCCCTCGTGTTCTACGGCCCCGAAAAAATGGGCGTGTCGCCCAAGGGCGCGCGCGTGCATGTCGCCATCGCGGCGTGGCCCTGGGGCGCCTATCTGGGCGAAGAGGCGCTATCTGACGGCATCCGCGTGAAGGTGTCGTCGTTTGCGCGGCAGCACGTGAATGTCACGATGCCGCGCGCCAAGGTCGCCACCACCTACGCCAATTCCATTCTGGCCAACACCGAAGCCCTGCAGGACGGCTACGACGAGGCCCTGCTGCTGGACACTGACGGCTTCGTGGCCGAAGGCTCCGGCGAAAATCTCTTTCTGGTCAAGGACGGGGTGCTCTGCGAGCCCGAGATCGCTTCCGCGCTGACCGGCATCACCCGCTCGACCATTCACGCCCTGGCGGCCGACCTCGGCCTGCGCGTGGTGACCCGCCGGCTGACGCGGGATGACGTGTACATCGCGGACGAGGCCTTTTTCACCGGCACGGCCGCCGAAGTGACGCCCATCCGCGAGGTCGACAACCGCCAGATCGGCTCCGGCCGGCGTGGTCCGGTCACCGAACTATTGCAGAACGCGTTTTTTGACGTGGTGAATGGCCGCAACCCGAAGTACCATCACTGGCTAAGTAAAGTCTGAAGTCTGATTCGCGCGGTTTTGCGAACCAAGACCGCATCATTGTTTCAACCTGCCGTATATCGGTTCTTTTTTCAGGAATATCCATGACCGCTGCTGCTCCGGCCGCCGTCTCCCGCGCTCACGAAGTCATCGAGGTCGGCGCCGAAGACCTTCCCGTTTTCTGTCCCGGTCCCAAGGCCCCGCTCTGGAGCATGCACCCCCGCGTCTTCCTGGACGTGGCTCGCACCGGATCCGCAAGCTGCGCCTACTGTGGCGCCGAGTACCGCCTGAAGGCCGGCACGGTGCTGCACGGCCACCACTGAGCCACACCGACCCATAACACGCTTAACCGTTTCAGCAGCCATGTTCGCCACGCCCGAAGAAGCAGAACACGCGTTCTACGAAGCCCTTGAGCAGGCGGACGCTGTCCGCCTGATGCAGGTCTGGGCCGACGACGAGGAAGTCGTATGTATCCATCCGGGAGGCCTGCGCATCGTCGGCCATTCTGCGGTACACGAGTCCTGGCAACAGGTGCTTTCCAACGGTCCGCTGCATGTGCGTCCGTTGCGCCCGCTCGTCATGCTCAGCATGATGTGCGCGGTGCACGTGCTGGTCGAACAGGTGGCGGTGCGCACGCGTGAGGGCACGCAGTTCGCCAACTGCTACGCCACCAACATCTACCACAAGGGCCCCACCGGCTGGCGCATGGTCATGCACCATGCCTCGCAGGCGCCCTCTGAAGCCGGGGTGCTCGACCTGCACGACGTGCCCGACATGCTTCATTGATCGGGGTGGATTCCCAGTTGGCCGCTGCTCGTCTTGATACAACGCCCTGCCCCGTCCCACCCTGGCTTCCGGGGGGCGACAGCCAGACGGTTTACGCCGCCCTGTTCGCGCAGTATCACCGCATCGCATTCGTGCGCGACCGCGTCGACACGCCCGACACGGACTTCGTCGACTTCGACTGGACCGGTCCCGGGCTGTTTCCGCACAAGGCCGCTGATGGCGCGCCGGTAAGCGGGCAACGTCCGGTCGGCAATGGCAAGACCGCCGCGGCGCGCTGGATGACGGACGCCGACTGGAAGTCGCTGCCGCAAACTCCCGACACCCCTGCCCTGATCCTGTTCCACGGCCTGGAAGGCGGCAGCAACAGCCGCTACGCGCAGTCCGTCGCGCATTACTTCCGGGCGCGCGGCTGGATCGTGGTGATCGCGCACTTCCGGGGTTGCTCCGGCGTGCCCAACCGCCTGGCCCGCGCGTATTACTCCGGCGATTCAGCCGAGGTCGGATTCCTGCTGAATACCGTGCGCCAGCGCATTCCGCACGCGCGCTGGCATGCCGTCGGCGTATCGCTGGGCGGCAACGCGCTGCTGAAATATCTGGGGGAACACCAGGAAGACACCACATGGCTGACCGCCTGCGCCGGCGTGTCCGCGCCGCTGGATCTGGTCGCCTGCGGCAAGACGCTATCCACCGGCATCTTCAACCGGCGCGTCTACACCGCGCACTTCCTGAAGACGCTCAAGCACAAGGTGCTGGAAAAGGCACACCGCTTTCCGGGTTCCATCGACGTCAGGCGCATCGCGCATGCGCACGACCTGCGCGAATTCGACGATACCTATACCGCGCCGATGCACGGCTTTCGCAATGCGCTGGACTACTGGACGCGCGCATCCAGCAAGCCGTGGCTGCCCAAGATCGCCGTGCCGACCCTGGTGCTGAACGCGCGCAACGATCCCTTCATCCCTGCCGGCTCGCTGCCCAAGCCTGACGACTGCGCGCCGGGCATCCTGCTGCACCAGCCTTCCGATGGCGGACACGCAGGCTTTCCGACGGGCAGCTTTCCGGGCCATCTGAACTGGCTGCCCCAGCGCCTGGGGCGGTTCTTCGAAACGGGTCTGTAAGGGCCAGGACGCGCAGCGGCCTTTCCAACGGTGTCTGACACCCGTGAAGACGACCGCGGGCTAGCTACGCTGTCTCAAGGGTGTCAGACACCTGCGAACATAGTTGCTCAGCCCGACTTGAAGCGTTCGAGCAGCCGGCGCTCTTCCGCAAGCTTGTCCTTCACTTCCTTGATCTGCACGTCGATCTGCGACTGCTCGTAGAAGTCCTTGGACAGGCCGCGTGCCTGTTGAAGCTGCGATTCCGCGGCGGCGTACGCGCCCGTCATGACGTAGTAGCGCGCCAGGTCGCGGCGCGCCTGCACGGGCTTGCCGTTGCGCTCTTCGCTTTGCGCCAGCATCTGATAGAGGCTGGGCTCGTCGCTGCCCCACTGCTTGATCTTGGCGCGCAGGTAATCCTGCGCCTCGGCATGCCGCCCGTTGCCCTGCAGCGCCTGGGCGTACGCGATGCCCAGCGCACGGTGCTCCGGATAGCGCTTGGTGCCCGCCTGGGCCAGCCACAGCGCCTGCGGAAAATCCTTGCGCGCCAGGGCAATGTCGACGGCCAGCTTTGCCAACTGGGCCGAACTGCGGCCATCGGCGGACGCCAGATTCCAGTAGCGTTCCGCTTCCGCAAGATTGTTGCGCTGATAGTTCTGCAGGGACAGCCCGTAATAGGCGGCAGACTGGCGCACGCCCGAGAGAGCCTGGGCCTCGTCCTGCAATTGCTGCCCGGCCGTGCGCAGGCCGACCGTATCGCGGCCCTGCACCACGCGCAT
>CBHWAL010000271.1:0-6693 GCA_966111495.1 uncultured Achromobacter sp.
TTTGGCATCGCCTATCTGATCCTTGATGTGGTCAAGGACCAGAAGCTGATCGAAAAGCACGGCAAGCAGGCCGGCGTGGACATCAAGGTGGAATGGGCACAGATTTCTGGCGCATCGGCCATGAACGAGGCGCTGCTTGCCGGCGCGCTGGACATGGTGTCGGCCGGCGTGCCGCCCGCGCTGGTGCTGTGGGACCGCACGCGCGGCAAGCAGAACGTAAAGCTGGTGGCGGCGCTGGGGTCGTTGCCCAACTATCTGCTGAGCAACAATCCGGCGGTGAAGACGCTGGACGACTTCGGCGCCAAGGACCGCATCGCGGTGCCGGCCGCAGGCGTCGGATTCCAGTCGCGCACCTTGCAAATCGAAGCGGCCAAGCGCTACGGCAAGGACAACTTCAAGCGCTTCGACGACATATCCATCAGCCTGCCGCATCCCGATGCGACGACCGCCCTGATCTCCGGCGGCCTGGAAGTGAATGCGCATTTTTCCAGCGCGCCGTTCTACTACCAGGCGCTGGAGCGCAATCCGGCGGTGCACAAGGTGATCAGTTCGTATGACATTCTGGGCGGCCCCGCGACGTTCAACGTGCTGTACACCACGCAGAAATTCCACGACGCCAATCCCAAAACCTATAACGCGTTCTACGCCGCGCTGGCGGAAGCTGCTGCATGGATTCCCGCGCACAAGGATGAGGCCGCCGCGATCTTCATCCGCCAGCAGAATTCCAAGCTGCCGGCCGATTTCGTGAAGAAGATCCTGGACGATCCCGAGAACCAGTTCACGATCACGCCGCAGCAGACCAAGGTATATGCCGACAAGCTGCGCGAAATCGGCGTGCTGCAAGGGCAGGCGGAAAGCTGGAAGGATTACTTCTTCGCGCCCGCCCACGCCGCCGCCGGTAGCTGATGGTCAGCGGGTCTACTCGAACAACCCCTGCGCCCGCGCGCGTTCCAGCACATCGGGCGGCAGCCAGCGGCCCAGCGCGGCCAGCGCCACGGTGCCGCGCAATGGGGCCGCGACCGGCGTGATCGGCGGCGCCGTGCTGCGGCTCAGGCGTGGCGCGGGCGCTGGCTGGGCGATGCCGTCGACCTCGGCGAACGTGCCGCGTGCGCGCAGGTGGGGGTGATTCGGCGCTTCGTCAAAACTCAGCACCGGCGCGAAGCACGCATCGGTTCCTTCCAGCTGCGCGGTCCATTCGTCGCGCGAGCGGCGGGCAAAGGCATGCGCCAACTGCTCGCGCAGCACCGGCCAGCGCGCGCGGTCGGATTGCCAGCCGGCCAGTTCTTCCGGCAGTTCCAACAGGGCCAGCAGTGTCTTGAAGAACTTGGCTTCCAAGGGCCCAACGGACACGTAGCGTCCATCCCGGCACGCGTAGACGTCGTAGAAGGGCGCGCCGGAGTCGATCAGGTTTGTGCCGCGTTCGGCCCGCCATACGCCCGCTGCTGCCAGTCCGTGGAACGCGGTGGACAGGGACGCCACGCCGTCGACGATGGCCGCGTCCACGACCTGTCCGAGGCCGCTCTTCGCGCGTTCGATCAGCGCGGCCAGGATGCCCAGCGCCAGATACAGCCCGCCGCCCGCGAAATCGCCCAGCAGCGCCAGCGGCGGCGTGGGCGGCTGGCCGTGCCGGCCGATTGCCTCAAGCGCGCCGGTGATCGCCAGATAGTTGATGTCGTGTCCCGCCGACTGGGCCAGCGGGCCCGTCTGGCCCCAACCGGTGACCCGGCCATAGACCAGGCGCGGATTGCGTGCGAGGCACGCGTCCGGACCGAGCCCGAGCCGCTCCATGACACCGGGCCGGAACCCTTCGATCAAGGCGTCCGCGTTCTCGACCAGATCCAGCACCAGCGCCGCGGATTCCGGCCGTTTGAGGTCCAGTTCAATCGACGTGCGGTTGCGCAGCAGCAGGTTGAAGCGCGGGTCGCGCTGGATGCCTTGCTCCACGGGATCCCGGCGCTGGATGCGCAGGACCGTCGCGCCCATGTCGGCCAGCAGCATTGCCGCCATCGGCGCCGGGCCGATGCCTTCGAGTTCGATGACGGTCAGGCCCGCCAGCGCGCCCGCGCCGGGTGTCTGCTGCGCGCTCATGCGGTGGCCACGGCGCGTTCCGCGACCGCGGCCGCCAAAAAGCGCTGCACCGCCGCCCACGAGTCCGCATTGGCGCGCGCGTTGGCCGCGGCGTCGCCGCCGCCGGTCAGCACGATGCCGGACACGGCATGCGCGCGAGCGATCTCGGTGGTGGGCACGCCGGGCGCCTGTAGAGCGTGTCCGGCGTCGGGATAGTCCAGATGCGCCACGGCATACGGATGGCCGGCGGCTTGCAGCGCTTTTGTCACGTCGGCGGCGTATTGGGTCGATGGCCAATAGCCGTCGTCGCCCGCGGACAGCACCAGGACCGGACCCGCTATCCGTTCCACCGGAATGCGGGCGCGCGCGACGGCGGCCGCATCCTGCTGCGCGTTCACGAACGCCTGCGCCTGGCGGCGCGGCTCGGGCAGGCTGTCGATAAGGCCCCAATCCTGCGCGGCGTTGTTCTCCCAGACGTGCGCCAGCGGCTGGCCCGCCTGCGTCCAGGCGGGACCGAAGCGGCCCGTGCCCGGTTTGCCTGCGTTCAGCACGCCGTGCACGACCGAGCTGGGCACGTAGGCGATTACCGCCGATACGGCCTGCGGATACCGGCTGCCCAGCAGCAGCGCCAGTTCGCCGCCGCGCGAATGGCCGCTGACCGCGACGAAGTCGCCCGCCGGCCTGACCGTGGCGCGCAGCCATTGCAGCGCGCGCTCGAAGTATTCCAGGGGAATCGCGGACAGGTAGTCCGGCAGGCCGGGCGCACCGAAGTAGCCCAGCGCCAGCGCGGCATATCCGTGCGACGCAAAGAGCGCGGCACGCGCTTCGTTGATGCCGCCGCCAGAGCCGTTAAGCACCACGATGGCCGGATGCGGGCCGGGACCGGCGGGGGTGTACAGCACGCCCACCAATCCGTCCTTGTTCAAGGGCTGCCGGGTGACGCCGCTGTCCGCGTGGCGCTGTTCGAAGCGGGCGGACGCGTGATTGCCGTGCGTGTCGCTGGCCATCGCGATCGCATGGATGACGCCGTCCGCGCCATCGGGGGCGGGCAGGTCATCGGTGTCGTCGGCATCGCCTGTCTTCACGGGCGATTGCGACCAGATCGGACCCTGGCCATCGGCAACGCCGTAGCCGCCGGATTCAGGTGCCTGCCCGGACACATCGACCGTCCCCTTCGCGTCGGCAAGGTAGGTGTTGCGGCTGCGCCAGATTTCGCCGTCAGGCTGGCGCGAAGTCAGCGTCAGGGTTACGGCGGAATGCGGATGAAAGCCTTCCAGCGTGAAGACGCGGGGAACGTCGATCAACGCGGCGGCGGGGGTGACGGCAAGACGGGCTGGCATGCTTGAGGGTTCCAATTTGGGCGGGAAAGCCTCTGAACTTAGGTGGGCAATTCCAGGTTGCCAACGAAGATTTCCGCATGCCGATAGCCGGTTTTCACCTAAGGACCTCACGCCATTTGCAGATGGGAAATCGGTCGTTCCGATGTATGTGCAAGATGCTTAAGCTGCGAAGCGTGATGTCGTTTCGCCCCAAGCGTGGCGTGCAGGGCATCGTTTTCAACTGTGCCTTTCATGACCGATCTGTCCGACATCCAACACGTCCACCGCATATCTCCCGACCAGCCCGCGTCCGCCGCCATCTCGCTGCGTAGGGTGTCCAAGCGCTTTGCGCGCCGCGACGACACGCCGCTGCAGGTGCTTGAAGGTATCGACCTGGACATTCCGCATGGTCACGTGGTGGCCATCCTTGGCGCGTCGGGCTGCGGCAAGAGCACGCTGCTCAATCTGATCGCGGGTCTGGCGCATCCGGACGCGGGCAACATCCTGGTGGAAGGCGCCAGCACGGCGGCGTACACGGACTGGCGTGCAGTGGGATATCTGTTCCAGGACGACCGGCTGCTGCCTTGGCGCACCGCGCGGGACAACGTCTGCTTCGGCCTGGAGGCCACGCGCCTGCCGCGTGCCGAACGCCAGGCGCGGGCGCTGGCCGCGCTGGAAGCGGTGGGGCTGGACGGCTTTGCATCGGCGTTCCCGCATGAGTTGTCCGGCGGCATGCGCAGCCGCGTGGCGCTGGCGCGCAGCCTGGTGAACGAGCCGCGCATTCTGCTGCTGGATGAACCCTTCTCCAAGCTGGACCCCGGCACCCGCGCGCAGATGCACGCCGAACTGCTGGAAATCCAGGCGAGCCGGAGCATGACGGTGGTCTTCGTGACGCACGATGTCGAGGAAGCGGTGGTGCTGGCCGACCAGGTGGTGATCCTGCGGCCACGGCCGGGCCGCATCCGCGAGATCGCGCCGGTGACGCTGGACAGGCCGCGTGCGCCGTCGCAACCCGAGGTCGCCGAGCTGATCCGTCAGTTGCGCGTGCGGGTGTAGTGTCATGAACCAGACTTCGATTTCGGCCGTCCGCGTGTCGGCATGGCGTGTCCTGGGCGGCAATGCGGGCCGGCGCCTCTTGCTGGTGGCGCTGCTGCTGGCGGCGTGGGCGTTTGCCGCGCGCGGCGTGCCCGCTTACATCCTGCCGGGTCCGGCCCGCGTGGCCGACGCGCTGGGACGGCTGGTTTCCAGCGACACGTTCTGGCGCGATCTAGGCGTGACGTTCTGGCGGGTCATTGCAGGCTTTTCGCTGGCCGCCGTGGCAGGCACCGCGCTAGGGCTGCTGTTCGGCAGCCGCCGCAAACTGGGCGAATTCTTCGAGCCCGTGCTGGCCGTCACCAACACGATTTCTTCGGCGATCTGGGCCATCTTCGCCATCATCTGGTTCGGCATCTCCAACGCCACGACCATCTTCGTGGTGTTCATGACCGCGTTGCCGCTGATCCTGACCAACGTCTGGCAGGGCGCCCGGTCGGTGCGCGCCGACCTGGTCGAGCTGGCGCGTAGCTTTCGCATGTCGCCGCTGCGCATCCTGCGCACGATCTATCTGCCGTCCATCCTGCCCGACTTTTTCTCCGGCGCGCGTCTGGCGTTCGGCTTCGGCTGGCGGGTGTCGCTGGTGGCTGAAACCATCGGCGCGTCCAACGGCGTGGGCTACCGGCTGCGGCAGGCCGCCGACCTTGTGCAGACCGATCAGGTGTTCGCGTGGACGATCACACTGGTCGGCCTGATGGTGCTGATCGAATTCTGCGTGCTCAAGCCGCTGGAAACGCACCTGTTCCGCTGGCGCCGCGCCGCGGCGGACTGATCTTCTTTTTGTTTTTTTCTCCCCTCACGGATCCATTCCCATGTCCCAAACCATGAAGGCGCTCGTGCTCAACGCGCACGGCGGCCTGGACCAACTGTCGGTCGTCCATGACAAGCCTGTGCCCCAGGCAATTCCCGGCCATGTCGTGGTGCGCGTGCGCGCCTCGTCCTTCAACTACCACGATGTCTTCACGGTGCAGGGCATGCCCGGCATCAAGGTGCCGCTGCCGGTGATCATAGGCCTGGATCTGGCCGGCGAGATCGCCGAGGTCGGCGCGGATGTCGAGGGCTGGAAGGCCGGCGACCGCGTGCTGGTCAATCCGCTGAACCGCGAGAAGGGCCTGATGGGCGAAATGCTGGATGGCGGCATGGCGCAGTACTGCCTGGTGTCAGCGGCGCAGCTTCTGCCGCTGCCGGCCAACGTCACGTACGAACAGGCGGCCGCCTTGCCAGTGGCCTATGGCACCGCCCACCGCATGCTGGTCACGCACCGCACCGTGCAGGCCGGCGACAAGGTGTTGATCCTGGGCGCCAGCGGCGGCGTCGGCACGGCCAGCGTCATCCTGGCCAAGCGCCTGGGCGCCGAGGTGATTGCCTGCGCCAGCGGCGCGGACAAGCTTGCGCGGCTGCGCGAGATCGGCGCGGATCACGTCGTCGACTACCGCGAGACCGACTTCTCCAAATGGGCCATCCAGCAGTATGGCAAGCCGCAGCGCCGCGGCACGGCGGGCGGGGTGGACGTGGTGGTGAACTTCACGGGTGGGGACACCTGGGTGCAGTCGCTGCGCTGCCTGCGCCGCGGCGGGATCCTGCTGACCTGCGGCGCCACCGCGGGCTACGACCCGAAGGAAGACCTGCGCTACATCTGGAGCTTCGAGCTGACCGTCAAGGGTTCCAACAGCTTCTACGACGAGAACCTGCTTGCGCTGCTGGACCAGGTCGACCGCGGCGAGATCGCCCCATTGATCGACCGCGTGGTGCCGCTGGAAGAAGCGGCCGAAGGCCTGGCCGCCATCCGTGACCGCAAGGTCATCGGCAAGATCATCGTCGCTCCCTGAACCCCAATCGGAATCTTTGAACATGTCTGAACAGAACCTGCCCGCCGCGGCCGATATCCAGGCGCGTCTCTTGCGCAGTCCCTATCACCAGTGGCTTGGCCTGAAAGTGCTGTCGGTCGGCGACGGCGAGATCGTGCTGCAGGCCACGTGGCGCGAGGAATGGTCGGTCAACCCCGACAACCCCTATACCCACGGCGGCATTCTGGCCGCGCTGATCGACCTGACCGCGGACTGGGCGCTCGTCTCCCATACGGGCCGTGGCGTGCCGACGGTGGACCTGCGGGTCGACTATCACCGGCCCGCGATCCAGGGCGACCTCACTATCCGCGGCAAGGTCGTCAAGGCCGGCAAGCAGTTGTCGGTGGCCGAAGCGCGGATCGAGGACG
>CBHWAL010000272.1:0-6683 GCA_966111495.1 uncultured Achromobacter sp.
GGCGCGGCCACCAGCACCAACGCGCGGATTTCCTTGCAGCCGGCGCGCTTGAGCAGGTCGATGGCGGCGACCATCGAACCGCCCGTGGCCAGCATGGGATCGACGATCAGCGCCAGGCGCTGGTCCAATTCGCCCACCAGGCGTTCCAGATACGTGTGGGCTTCCAACGTCTCTTCGTTGCGGGCCACGCCCACGACGCTGACCTTGGCGCCCGGAATCAGGCTCAGCACGCCGTCCAGCATGCCGATGCCGGCGCGCAGGATGGGCACCACGGTGACTTTCTTGCCGGCGATCTTCTCGACCTCGACTTGGCCACACCAACCCTCGACGGTGGCGGGCGCCAGCGGCAGGTCCTTGGACGCTTCATACGTCAGCAGCGCGCCCACTTCCTGCGACAGTTCACGGAAGCTCTTGGTACTGAGGTCGGCGCGCCGCATGATCCCGAGCTTGTGGCGGATCAGCGGATGGCGGATTTCGTGCACGGGCATGTGCGTAACTCTCCAGAGTATTTGTTGGTCAGAATTCTTTCGGCCTCAGGCGGACCGGGCAAGGCGCGACGGGATTGCGCCGGCCGGTGCGGGCCATACGGAGGGATCGTAATCGGTTTAGCTATTGTTCGGCGAGCCAGGAGATCAAGGCGTCGTCGAAAGCTCTCACGGCGCCTGCTTGCTCATGGTTGACGATGCTCACAACCACATAGCGCTTGCCACTGGCTCCCAACACGTAACCGGCGATCGACCGCACGTCACGCAGCGAGCCGGTCTTCAGATGCGCCATGCCGAGCGTGCCGTTGCCCTTCAGGCGGCGGCGCACCGTCCCGTCCTCGCCGGCAATGGCGAAAGACGAAATGTATTCCGGGATCACCGGCGTATTCCAGGCCACCGTCAGCATCGACGCCAGGCTGTCCGCCGACACGCGGGCGTCGCGCGACAGGCCGGCGCCATTGTCGATGACCAGCTCGGGCATGTTCAGCCCCTGCTTGGCCAGGAGCTGCTTGGCAACCTCTTCGCTGCTGCTCACGGTGGCAGGCCGGCGGCCGCGCTCGGCGCCCAGCGTCAGCAGCAGGGTGCGCGCCATGACGTTATTGCTGCGCTTATTAATCTGGCGGATAGCCTCGGCCAGCGTGGGCGAGTCGTGCGAGGCCAGCACCACCGCGTCCGCCGGCACCATGCCCGACCGGACCTGGCCCTTGAACGTGCCGCCCAGCTCCTTCCAGAGCATGCGGAAAACCTCGGTGGCGTACTCGGGCTGCGACAACGCCAGGCGATACAGGCTGAACTCGCCGCAGGACCCCGCCACCTTGCCGTTGACGCGAATGGTGACGCCCTGCTGCGTGATGACGGGATCGGTCGTGACCACCGGCGGCCCCGGGCAGCGGACGTCGCTCCATTCCACCTGGCCTTCAATCTTCAGGCCGGGCAGCGGCGGGTCGATCAGCGGCACCCACTTGTTGGCGACCGGGTCCGGCGTAAACAGCAGCCGCAACGCGCCAAAGCCCACCATCAGCGCATCCGGACTGGCGTTGTAGGCCCGGTCGGGCGCGCCATCGAACGCGCCGGGGTCAATCGCCACCTGGCCAAAAATGCTGCGGTCGATCACCAGGTCGTTGATCTGCTTGACCCCGCGCAGGCGCAGTTCGCGCAGCAGCGCCCACAAGTCCTGCATCAGGAACTGCGGATCGCCCCCGGCCCGCAGGTACAGCGGACCGGCCAGCACGCCCTTGGCGTCGGGACGCGAGCCCGGCGTCGTCATGAATTCAGTGCGCCAGACATAATTGGGGCCCAGCTCGGACAAGGCCGCCCAGGTCGTGACCAGTTTCATCACGGACGCGGGATTGCGGCCCTCCTTGGCGTTCAGCGCCACCAGCCGCGGGCCGCCGACCTCCTGCACCACCAGTGACAGCGAGCTATCGGGCAGCTTGCTGGCCTTCCAGGCCTTCACCACGTCGGGCGGCAACCCCGGAACCTGCGCAAAGGCAGCGCACGCGGCCAAGGCCAGGACACCGCCGGCCAGCCACTGCTTCACTCCGCCCACCCGCCTGATCACTTGTCCCGTCATGCCTCGCCCACCTGGTTGCTCGTCCAGCAAAACCGAGAGCATACAAAACCTGGAACGGTTACGGGCGGCGCGGGACGGCCCCGGGCGCCTTTGGCTGCGTATTTATTTGCGCAAGGCGTCGATCCGCCCCTATTAACTGTCCCCTTTACAATACGCGGTTGCCCCCAGCCCGCCCAACCGGCATGGCTCGTCATTTGCAGGGCCGATCCCATTGCTCCAGATACCCGCGTGACCCAGTCCTTCACTGTTTCCGATTTCGACTACGAACTGCCGCCCGAGCTCATCGCGCAGTCGCCCGCCGCCGAGCGCACGGGCAGCCGCCTGCTGCACCTGGACGCCGCCAGCCAGCTCCATGACCGCCAGTTCGCCGACCTGACTTCCCTCTTGCGGCCCAACGACCTGCTGGTCTTCAACGACACCCGCGTCATCAAGGCGCGCCTGCCGGGCCACAAGATCACCGGCGGCAAGATCGAGGTGCTGGTCGAACGCATCACCGAACCCGACCGCGTCCTGGCGCACGTGCGCGCCAGCAAGTCGCCGGGCGCCGGCATGGTGCTGCGCCTGGCCGACGCCTTTGAAGCCACGGTGCTGGGCCGCGAAGGCGAGCTCTTCGACATCCGCTTCCCCGGTCCCGTGCTCGACCTGCTGGACGCCCACGGCGCCACGCCGCTGCCGCCGTACATCACGCATGCCGCCGACGCCGGCGACGACGACCGCTACCAGACCGTGTACGCCCGAGAACCCGGCGCGGTCGCCGCCCCCACCGCCGGCCTGCACTTCGACCAGCCCACGCTCGAGCGCCTGGCCGGGCTGGGCGTGGCGCGCGCCTTCGTCACCCTGCACGTGGGCGCCGGCACCTTCCAGCCGGTGCGCGTGGACAACCTGGCCGACCACGTCATGCACGCCGAATGGTTCACCGTCCCCCAGGCCACCGTGGACGCCATCGCCACGGCCCGCGCCCAGGGCGGACGCGTGATTGCTGTCGGCACCACCAGCGTGCGCGCCCTGGAGTCCGCCGCCGCACAGACCGAGGGCCGCACCGCCCCCGGCGTCCCGCTGGCCCCCGCCCAAGGCGACACGCGCCTGTTCATCACCCCCGGTTACCAGTACCGTGTGGTGGACGCGCTGGTCACCAACTTCCATTTACCCCAGTCGACCCTGCTGATGCTGGTGTCGGCGCTGGCCGGCGTCGAGCCCATCCGCCGCGCCTACGCCCACGCCGTCGCCGCACGCTACCGCTTCTTCAGCTACGGCGACGCCATGTTCATCGAAACCCCTGCCTCATGACCGGACTCAACTTCGAACTGCTCGCCACCGACGGCGGCGCCCGCCGCGGCCGCATCACGCTGAACCACGGCGTGGTCGAGACCCCCATCTTCATGCCGGTGGGCACCTACGGCAGCGTCAAGGCGATGATGCCGCACGAGCTCAAGGAGATCGGCTCACAGATCGTGCTGGGCAACACCTTCCATCTGTGGCTGCGCCCCGGCACCGAAATCATGGAAAAGCATGGTGGCCTGCACGGCTTCATGCAGTGGGACAAGCCCATCCTGACCGACTCGGGCGGCTTCCAGGTGTTCAGCCTGCAGGGCATGCGCAAGATCACCGAGGAAGGCGTGAAGTTCGCCTCGCCCATCGACGGCGCGCGCCTGTTCCTCACGCCCGAAGAGTCGATGCGCATCCAGCGCTCGCTCAATTCCGACATCGTCATGGTGTTCGACGAGTGCACGCCCTACGAAATCGACGGCCGCCCCGCCACGGTGGAAGAAGCCGCGCGCTCCATGCGCATGTCCCTGCGCTGGGCGCGCCGCTCGCGCGACGAATTCGATCGCCTGGGCAACCCGAATGCGCTGTTTGGCATCGTGCAGGGCGGCATGTACGAGTCGCTGCGCGACGAATCCCTGGCCGGATTGCAGGACATCGGCTTTCATGGCTACGCGATCGGCGGGCTGTCGGTGGGCGAGCCCAAAGAAGACATGATGCGCATCCTGGCGCACGTGACGCCCAAGCTGCCCGCCCAGGCCCCGCGCTACCTGATGGGCGTCGGCACCCCCGAAGACCTGGTCGAGGGCGTGAGCCGCGGCGTCGACATGTTCGACTGCGTCATGCCCACCCGCAACGCCCGCAACGGCTGGCTGTTCACGCGCTTTGGCGACGTGAAGATCCGCAACGCCAAGTACCGCGACGACACCCGCCCGCTGGACCCGAGCTGCGGCTGCCACACCTGCGGCAATTTCTCGCGCGCCTACCTGCACCACCTGCAGCGCGCCAACGAAATCACTGGCGCGCGCCTGAACACGCTGCACAACCTGCACTTTTATCTGACTATCATGAAGGAAATGCGCGAGGCCATTGCGGAAGGCCGTTTTGACGCCTGGCGCGCCCAGTTTGCCGCGGACCGCGCCCGCGGCATCGAGTAGCCGGATAAAAAAGCCCCACCGGGGGCTTTTACCGGCGGGTTTCGCCCCCATTTGACCGGGCAGGCCGCCGCTGCAAGCGGAAGCCGCCTTGACGCCTGGGAAGACATCCCAGTTAAAGGCGGGCGATAACCTCTATACAATAGTCGGCTTGCCCTATCCATGGCTCGCGCGGGGATGGGCGCATTAAAAACATAGCGATAAACCCAAACAGACTCAAACGCAGGAGAATTCAATGTCCGTTATCGATACCGCCAGCCTCGTCGTGGCCCAGGCCGCCGCCCCCGAAGGCAATGCGCTGATGGGCATGCTGCCCATCATCCTGATGTTCGTGATCCTCTACTTCCTGATGATCCGTCCGCAGATGAAGCGCCAGAAGGAACACCGCAACCTGATCGCGGCCCTGGCCAAGGGCGACGAAGTCGTCACCGCCGGCGGCATGCTCGGTAAGGTCACCAAGGTCAACGACAGCTACGTCACCGTCGAAGTCTCCGAACTGGCCGACAAGCCCGTCGAAGTCATCATGCAGAAGTCGTCGGTCTCGACCGTTCTGCCCAAGGGAACCATCAAGGCCCTGTAAGCGTCCCAGAAGAGCCCCAACGGGGCTCTTGTCCTTGAAGGCGCCTACCGCCGCCCGCCGCGCTCATCCGCTCGGGCGGCCCTTTCATCTCTTTAAATGAAGTAGCCGGCAATGAACCGCTATCCCCTCTGGAAGTACATTACGGTCCTGGTCGCGGTCCTCATTGGCCTGCTGTACACGCTTCCCAATTTCTACGGCGAATCCCCCGCCGTTCAGGTGTCCAGCGCCAAGGCCACGGTCAAGGTCGACACCTCCGTGCTGGCCCGCGTGGAACAGATCCTGACCGACGCCAAGATCCCCAACGAAGGCGCCTATTTCGAATTGAACGGCACGCTCGGCACCGTGCGCGCCCGCTTCCCGTCCACCGACGTGCAGCTGCAGGCCCGCGACCTGATCGAAAAATCGCTCAATACCGTTCCCGGCGACCCGCAATACACCGTGGCGCTGAACCTTCTGCCCGCCTCGCCGCCCTGGATGCGCGCGCTCGGCTGGTTCGCGCCCAAGCCCATGTATCTGGGTCTGGACCTGCGCGGCGGCGTGCACTTCCTGCTGCAAGTCGACATGCAGGGCGCCCTGACCGCCCGTTACGACTCGCTGTCCGCCGACGTGCGTTCGGTGCTGCGCGACCAGAAGATCCCCGTGGCCGGCGTTGAACGCTCCGGCATGAGCATCGCCGCCACCTTCGCCAACACCGACGACCGCGACCGCGCCATCTCGACGCTGCGTTCGCGCCTGCCGGACCTGGAATTCACCGAACGCGAAGAAGGCGGCAAGCAATTGCTGCTGGCCGCCCTGAACCCGGCCGCCGTCACCCGCGTGCAGGATTCCGCGCTCAAGCAGAACATCAATACGCTGCACAACCGCATCAACGAACTGGGCGTGGCCGAACCGATCATCCAGCAGCAGGGTTCGGACCGCATCGTGGTGCAACTGCCCGGCGTGCAGGACGTGGCCAAGGCCAAGGAACTGCTGGGCCGCACCGCCACGCTGGAAATCCGCATGGTCGACGACTCCCCCGCCGCGCAGGCCGCGCTGCTGGGCGGCAGCGTCCCGTTCGGTCTCGAACGTTACAACGACCGCGACGGCCGTCCCATCCTGGTCCGCCGCCAGGTCATCCTGACCGGCGAAAACCTGCAGGACGCCCAACCCGGCCGCGATTCGCAGACCCAACAGGCCGCTGTCCATCTGACGCTGGATTCCAAGGGCGCCCGCATCTTCCGCGACGTCACCCGCGACAACATCAACAAGCGCATGGCCATCCTGCTGTTCGAAAACGGCAAGGGCGAAGTGGTCACCGCGCCCGTCATCCGCGGCGAAATCGCGGGCGGCCAGGTGCAGATCTCGGGCAGCATGTCTTCCGAGGAAGCCGCCGACACCGCGCTGCTGCGGCGCGCCGGCGCGCTGGCCGCACCGATGTCCATCATCGAGGAACGCACCATCGGCCCGAGCCTGGGCGCCGACAACATCTCGAAGGGCTTCTACTCGACGCTGTACGGCTTTTTGGCCATCGCCGCGTTCATCATCATCTACTACCACCTGTTCGGTGTGTTCTCCACGATCGGCCTGACGCTCAACGTGCTGCTGCTGCTGGCTCTCTTGTCCATGCTGCAGGCCACGCTGACGCTGCC
>CBHWAL010000273.1:0-6682 GCA_966111495.1 uncultured Achromobacter sp.
GAGCGCAACCTTGCCAAGGTTGAGGTCGCGAGTTCGAGACTCGTCTCCCGCTCCAAATACAAAGAGGAAGCAACGGCCCACACCGCGCTTCCTTTTTTCTTGCAAGTGCTGGCGCAATGGCAGAGTGGTTATGCAGCGGATTGCAAATCCGTGTACGTCGGTTCGATTCCGGCTTGCGCCTCCAGCATCTTCCCCCCCCCCCCTGCATCTCGTTACCCATCCCTACGCCCGGTCAGCCGGATGATTGTTATGGTGACCCCGTTTTCATTTGAACGATGAGTCCATGCACAACATCCTGGAATCGCAGCCGCGCCGCTTTGCTACCCGCCCCGCTTTCCTGAGCCTGTCCGCCGCCGCGCTGATCGCACTAGCGCCCCTGGCCGCCGAGGCGCACGACAAGCACCATCATCACCGCCACAAGGGCGGCGAGTACAAGGAAAAGTACTGGGATGGCGCGTGCAAGGTTGAACGCAAGTGGAAGCGCAACGGCGACTACAGCGAAAAGCGCAAATGCCGTGACGACTATGCTTATGGCTACGCGCCGCAACCCGTGGCGGTGCCCGTAATGCCGGTGCAACCCGGCATCGTCATCTCGCCCACAATCGTCATCCGCCCGTAGAACCATGGACCAATCGGTGAAAGACGCCCTTGCCCGCTGGCCGAATGTGCCGGCCGTCTTTGGATGGCTGTCGCTGGATGCGCGCGGACGCTGGCGTTTGCATCCGCAAGGCCTGGCCAATGACGGCGGGCCGGGCGAGCCGATCACCAATACGCAGATCCTGGAATTCATCAGCCGCAACTACGAGCGCGACGACGCGGACCGCTGGTTCTTCCAGAACGGACCGCAGCGGGTGTTCGTGCGTCTGGACGCGGCGCCCTTTGTGTTGCGGCTTGCCGATGACAATCGCGGCCTCACCACGCACACGGACGCGTCCGTCGACGCGGTCAGCGCGTGGTGGCTGGATGATGAAGGCCAGCTCTACGCGTCGACGCCGATGGGCGCAGGCATCGTGCTCGACCGCGATTTGCAGCCGCTGCTCGAGATGATGCGGACGCAAGCCGGAGCACCCCTGCTGGACGCGTTGGCCGAACTGGCGACCAGCCATTCGATGACAGCCGTCTGGCCGAACGTGTACGCGGCTGCGCCGCTGCACGCGATCACGCAGGCGGACATCGCCGCGCGCCTGGGATTCGACCCCGCCCCGCACGCCCCCGCGGCCTGACGGGTCAGCGCAAACTCAGAACATCCCGTTGCCGTTTGCGGCCTTCTCGGGGATGGGTTGCACGGCGTCCCAATGCTCAACGATCTTGCCGCCTTCCAGGCGAAAGATGTCAATGATGGCATTGCCGCGCGTGCCCGGTTCGCGCACCGCGTGGACATGCAGGATGACGTAATCGCCGTCGGTGAACACGCGCTTGATTTCGCTATGCGAGGCGGGATATTTGTCGCGCAGGAACGCGATGAATTGCCGGAAGCCTTCCGGGCCGTCCGCCGCGTTGGGATTGTGCTGCACGTAACGCTGGCCCACGTACTTGAGTGCGGCGTCCGCGTCTTTCTGGTTCAGCCCTTTTTCATAGAACGCCAGCACTGCCGCCTTGTTGGCAGCTTCCTGTTCGGGGGTGGCTTGAGCAGCGCAGGCCAGGACGGAAAACAGCAGCGCGGCAAACGCGCGGATGAACACAGGCCGTGACATATCGACTCCGGTAATAAGTGAAAAAGGGCGAGGCCATTCTATGGCCCCGCCCTTGCTCAGGCCACGCCCGGCCCGGTTAACAGTGTGATGCGCGGAGCGCTCAGCAGTGTGATGCGCGCAACGCTCAGCAGCTTGATGCCGCTAGCGCTCAGCGGCGGCCGCTCTTGACCAACGCGAACTTGCCGTCGCCCAGCAGCGCCAGCACGGCAGCCGCCACCGTCAGGAAGATCGGATATTCCCAGCCGCCGCCCGGGTTGCCGAAACCCCAGCCATTGCCGAAGTGGACCGTCGAGGCCGCAAAGAGCTGCACCACGGCAATCGCAGCCACCCAGCGCGGCACGACGCCCAGGATCAGCAGGATGCCGCCGGCCACTTCGAAGAACGTGACGGGATAGGCCAGCCAGCTCGCGAAGCCGATCTTGGCGAAGAACTGCGCGGTGCCAGGCAGCGTGAACACCAGCAGCTTGGTCAGCCCATGGGCCAGGAACATCACGCCCAGCGCCACGCGCAAGAGCAGCGCGGCATACGGCGCGGTACGGGAATCAATCATTGCAGTCATCCTTGTGCAGATAAGCGAATCGTCCGGAACGGGCAGATCCATCATGGGCCGTATTCTTGCGATTCCAAAAACAAAGATAAACATGCAGAATTGCAAATTATTGTTCCTCGATAGGAAACAATCTTGGACACCCATACCGCCATGCAGACCTATGCCAAGGTCGTGGAATTAGGCTCATTTGCGGCGGCTGCCGACAAGATGGGTCAGGCGCGATCCGTGGTGACGCGGCAGATTGCGTACCTGGAGCAGAAGTACGGCGTGCGGCTGTTGAATCGCACCACCCGCAAGCTCAGCATGACTGACGCGGGGCGCGCCTTCTACGAACGGGTCCGGCCCATCCTGGCGGAGGTCGCCGATCTGGAGCTGTCGCTGCAGGCCGAAGGCCAGCGGCCCAGCGGACGGTTGCGGGTCAGCGCGCCCGTGTCCTTCGGCATCCTGCATCTGGGCCCGGCCATCGCCGAATACCTGCAGCGTTATCCGGACGTGGTGATCGACCTGGACCTGAACGACCGCGTGGTCGATCTGGTTGAGGACGGCTACGACGTCGCGGTGCGCATCGGCCCGCTGGTGGATTCGTCACTGGTGGCCAGGCCCCTTGCGCCGCAGCAATTACTGGTTTGCGCAGCGCCCTCGTACCTGAAACGCCACGGTTCGCCCGCCGTGCCGGAGGACCTGAAGCAGCATCGCTGCCTGCACTACGCCTATGCCAGCACGGGCAACGAATGGCATTTCGAGAAGGATGGCGTGACGCATCTGGTGCGCGTGAACGCGGCGCTGCGGGCCAATAACGGCGACGTGCTGCGCACCGCCGCGCTGGCCGGGCACGGCATCATCCTGCAGCCGGAATTCCTGGTGGGAGACGACATACGCGCCGAACGTTTGACCGCGCTCCTGACCGGGTATGCCCACACGCCGATCTCCATGGTCGCCGTCTACCCGCACCGCCGCTTTCTGTCGCCCAAGGTGCGGTCGTTCGTCGAGCACCTGGAAGCGCGGTTCGGCAGCCCCGCGCCCACCCCGCCGGCCCGGCGCGCCACGACCCGCCGCAGCCGTTAGAATCGTACCCATGACCGCCAAATCGCCCCTCGAATACTTCCCCGCCCCGCGCCGTTCCCACTTTTGCAGCCAGTGCGGCTCGCCGGTAAACCGCCGCGTGCCGGAAGGCGACAACCGCGAGCGTGACATCTGCGATCACTGTGGGGCGATTCATTACCAGAACCCGAGGTTGGTGGTCGGCACCGTGCCCGTCTGGGAAAACCGCGTGCTGCTCTGCCTGCGCGCCATCGAACCCCGCTACAACACGTGGACCCTGCCCGCCGGCTTCATGGAACTCGGCGAGAGCACGGCGCAAGGCGCGGCCCGAGAGACGCTGGAAGAATCCGGCGCCAAGATCCAGTTGGGCGACATCTACACCATCATCGACGTGCCGCAGATCGAGCAGGTGCACGTGTTCTACCTGGCCCAGGCGATGGGTCCCGAACTGGACCCTGGCCCGGAAAGCCTGGAAGCCCGCTGGTACGACGAAGCCGAGATCCCCTGGGATGACCTGGCGTTTCGCACCGTCGCCAGCACCCTGCGCCTGTTCTTCGAAGACCGCAAACGCGGCACCTTCGGCCCGCATCACTACACCTTAGAATCCCACCGTTGAAACTGCCCTGGCTTGCCGCCGACACCCCGTTTCCGCCCGCGGAGTTTGCGCTGACGGATCCGGACGGCCTGCTGGCCGCCGGCGCGGACCTGTCGCCGCAACGCCTGACCCAGGCCTATTCCAACGGCATCTTTCCCTGGTACTCGGAAGGCGAGCCCGTGCTGTGGTGGAGTCCCGATCCGCGCATGGTGCTACCCGTGAAGGACTTCGCGCCGTCGCACTCGCTGCGCAAGCTGCTCCGCCAGATCGCCGCCCGGGAATACGAAGCCACGCCCAGCGTGCAGGTACGCGTCGACACCGTATTTCCGCAGGTCATGGCCGCCTGCGCCGCGCCGCGCGACGGCCAGCCCGGCACGTGGATCACCGCCGCCATGCAAGAGGCCTACCGGCAATGGCATGAGGCCGGCGTCGTGCACAGCATCGAAACCTGGATCGACGGGGATTTGGCGGGTGGGTTATACGGCATCAGCCTCGGTCGCATGTTCTTCGGCGAATCCATGTTTACCCGCGTCCCGAATGCGTCGAAGATCGCACTGGCGCATCTGGTTCGCTATCTGGATGCGCAGGGCGTCGAATGGATCGACTGCCAGCAACAGACTCGCCATTTGGCCAGCATGGGCGCTGCCCCCGTACCCCGGGAACGCTTTCTGCGGCACGTCCGGCAAGCCACCCAGCAGCCGGGCATTGCCTGGTCGCGCGGCCGGCTGGACACGCGTGGTCAGCTGCATCCGGATACACCCGAGGGGACGGATTGCAGCCCGAGTTAGGCGTTAATATGGAGCCACTCCCGTCCCGGGTTTGCCGCCTTCGGGCGGGATATCCGATACGCCAGCTCCCATGAGCCAGCTCCAATGAGCCAGCTGAAAGAACTTCCCTTCTCCACGCTGCAGTTTTACGCAACCGCCCCCTACCCCTGCAGTTATCTGCCGGGTCGCCAGGCCCGGTCGCAGGTCGCCGCGCCCGGGCATCTGATCAACGCGGGCACGTATTCCCAACTGGTGGAACAGGGCTTTCGCCGCAGCGGCCTCTTTACCTACCGTCCCCATTGCGACAACTGCCAGGCCTGCATTCCCGTGCGGGTGGATACGGCCGGTTTCGCCCCCAACCGCAGCCAGCGCCGCGCGTGGCGCGACCATCAGCATCTGCAGTCGTTCGTGGCGGAGCTGGCGTGGTCGCCCGAGCACTATCGGCTCTACACCCGCTACCAGCAGGGCCGGCATCCGGGCGGCGGCATGGACGAGGACAGCCGCACGCAATATGCGCAGTTCCTCTTGACCAGCCGCGTCAACACCCGGCTGGTCGAGTTCCGCAATGCCGAGGGCGTCCTGGTGATGGTTTCCATCATCGACGTGCTGGACGACGGCCTGTCTTCGGTCTACACGTTCTACGACCCGGACATCGCCGATGGCCTGGGCACATACAGCATTCTCTGGCAGGTCGAGCAGTGCCGCGCGTTGAATTTGCCGTGGCTCTATTTGGGCTACTGGATCGCCGATAGCCGCAAGATGTCCTACAAATCCGCCTTCCGTCCCGCGCAGTTCCTGGTCGACGGGGAATGGCGCGACAGTCCCGAGCGCCCGCCCGTCTGAATCCGCTTCGGCGTCGTTCGGGATCGGTGGGGACGGATCAAATCGCTCTACAATCCCGCCCCATGTCTATCCTTTTCCACGCCTACCCCCTGGCCCGCCCGGCGCTGTTCGCCATGGACGCGGAAACCGCCCACGAAGTCACTTTGTCGGGCCTGCAGCGCGCCTACGAATGCGGCGCCACGCGCAAGCTGATGCACGCGCAGCCCAAGGCGCCCTGCACGCTAATGGGGATGCAACTGGCCAACCCGATCGGGCTGGCCGCCGGCCTGGACAAGAATGGCGCCTATATCGACGCGCTGGGCAACCTGGGCTTTGGCTTCATCGAGGTCGGCACGGTCACGCCGCGCGCGCAGCCCGGCAATCCCAAGCCGCGCATGTTCCGTCTGCCGCGCGCCAATGCGCTGATCAACCGGCTGGGCTTCAACAATCAGGGACTGGACGCGTTCCTGGCCAACGTGCAGCGCAGCACGTGGCGCAAGCAAGGCGGAATCCTGGGCCTGAACATCGGCAAGAACGCGGACACGCCCATCGAACGGGCCGCCGACGACTACCTGATCGGTCTGGACGGCGTGTACCCGCATGCCGACTATGTCACCGTCAACATTTCGTCGCCCAACACCAAGAACCTGCGCGCGCTTCAAAGCGGCGACGAGCTCTCTGCCCTGCTGGCGCAATTGGCCGACAGGCGCCGCGCCCTGGAAGACCAGCATCAGCGCCGGGTCCCGATGGCCGTGAAGATCGCGCCGGACCTGACGCAGGAGCAGATCGACGCCATCGCCGAGATCCTGCCGCGTAACGGCATTGATGGCGTCATCGCCACCAACACCACGCTGTCGCGCGACGCAGTGAAGGGCCAGGCGCACTCGGAAGAGGCAGGCGGTCTGTCCGGCGCTCCCGTGCATCAACTGTCGCTGGCGGTGATCCGCCGCCTGAAGGAACGGCTGGGCAACAGCCTGGCCATCATCGGTGTGGGCGGCGTGCTGTCTGGCCAGGAGGCCCGCGAAAAGATGGAAGCCGGCGCCGACGCAGTGCAGCTCTACACGGGCCTCATCTACCGCGGCCCCGGCCTGGTCGGCGAATGCGTGCGCGCCGTGGCGCGTCGTTAAACATCCCAGCAATAGCCCGGCTGAATCAGCCAAGCTCAAGTAGATAGCCAAGCCTGCCCAAAATCCGGGCAAAAAAAGGGGCCACC
>CBHWAL010000274.1:0-6676 GCA_966111495.1 uncultured Achromobacter sp.
GGGCGCCGCGCGCAAGCTGATCGACGAGGCGCGGCGGCAGCGGGACGCATCGCCGGCGGCGCAGAGCCGGTAAACCCCTGCCCCCGGCGCTACACTTGCCGCCACCGCATCCTGCATAGACCAGCGCCTTTCCATGCTTTCCGAATCTCCCATCGGCGTGTACGACTCCGGCGTCGGCGGGCTGAGCGTCGTGCGCGCGATCCGCGACGCGCTGCCCCATGAGCCCCTGCTCTACGTGGCCGACTCCGCCCATGTGCCCTACGGGGAAAAGACCCAGGCGTTCGTCGAGCGCCGCGCCTACGCCATCGCCGATTATTTCGTATCGCAGGGCGCCCGCGCCATGGTGGTGGCCTGCAACACCGCCACCGCAGCCGCGATCGCGTTGCTGCGCAAGCGCCATCCCGAACTCATCATCATCGGCGTCGAACCCGCCATCAAACCGGCCGCGCACCTGACGCACTCGGGCGTGGTGGGCGTCTTTGCCACGACGGGGACGCTGGCCAGCCCCAAGTTCGCCGCGCTCGTGCAGCGCGAGGCGCCCGAGGTCCGCATCCTGCTGCGGCCCTGCCCCGAGTGGGTGCGGCTGGTCGAACAAGGCGTGGTGTCCGGCCCCGAAGCCGCCAAGGCAGTGCGCGCGCCGGTGGCTGAACTGCGCGAGGCCGGCGCCGACGTGCTGGTGCTGGGCTGCACGCACTTTCCCTTTTTGCGCGACGCCATCCAGGACGCAGCGGGCCCGGGCGTGCCGCTGCTGGAAACGGGCGCGCCAGTGGCGCGCTGGCTGCGCCACCAACTGCAGGAACGCGGCATGCTGGTTGAGCACGGTCCGGGCGGCCTGCACTTGCAGACCACCGGAGAGGCCCCCGCGCTGGCGCAGCTGGCAAGCCAGCTTCTGGGCACGGCCATGACGGCGGACACGGTGCCCGACGCGTGGCGGGGAACGTCCTCCCCTTGATCTGACGCATCGCCGGGGCGGCGCCGGCGGGGCGAATGTGGGATACAGTGGAACGCTCGCCCCCTACCGCCCGCAAGGAGACGCTCATGAAACGCATCCTGATTCCCGTCGATGGTTCGGAACCCGCGCTGAGCGCGGTCAAGGCGCTGCTCGATGCGCGCCGCTACGATCCTGTCGAACGCGTGGATCTGCTGACGGTCCAGATTCCCTTGAAGGCGGGCGCATTTGGCAGCGGCCTGTCGCAGGAAGAGATCGACGCCTATCACCAGGAAGAAGGCGAGGCTGCGGTTCAGGCCGCCCGCGCACTGCTGACGCAGGCCGGCGTGCCGTTCGAGACCCACATCCAGGCTGGCGCGGCCGCCGAGACGATCGCGCGCGTGGCCGATGAAACCGGCGCCAACGAGATCTTCATGGGGACGCGCGGGCTGGGCTCGGTGTCGGCGCTATTCATGGGATCGGTCGCCACGGGTGTGCTGTCCCTGACCGAACTGCCGGTCACGCTGGTCAAGTAAGGAGCCGCCATGCTGAATATCCTCGTTCCCGTCGACGGCTCCGAGAACGCCGACCGCGCCGTCGTGTACGCCCGCCGCCTTGCGCAGGGCGCGCAATCCGCGCGCATCCACCTCATCAACATCCAGACGCCGCCGCGCGGACGCGCCGGGGTGTCGCGCCTGATCACGCAGGACATGATCAATGACTTTTATGCCCGCGAAGGCCGCGAAGCGTCAGAAGAGGCGCGCAAGCAGCTGGATTCGGCTGGCGTGGACTACGTCAGTCATGTGGTCTTCGGCAACGCCCCGGCGGAAATCGCGGGTTATGCGCAGGACCACGGCTGCTCGCGCATCGTCATGGGCACGCGCGGCAACGGCAAGCTGACCAACATCCTGATCGGGTCGGTGGCCAACCAGGTCGTGCAATTGGCGCACGTGCCGGTCACGCTGGTGAAGTAGGCGCGCATGATGCACAACCTGCGCATCGCGCTGGCAGCCGCCCTGGCGATGACGCTGCTCACCGCTTGCGGCGAAGTCGCCAAGCTGCCCGTCGAAGCGGGCATGGGTCCGGACCCCCAACTGCCGAAGCCCAACTCCACGCTCATTCCCACGGTGAACACCGCCAAGGCCGTGGGCTGGCAAGCCGGCGCGCAGCCCCTGCCCGCCGCCGGCCTGAGCGTGACCGCCTACGCCAGCGGGCTGGACCACCCGCGCTGGCTGTACTTGCTGCCCAACGGCGATGTGCTGGTTGCCGAAACCAATGCGCCGCCCAAGCCCGAAGACGCGCCGGGCGGCATCAAGCAATGGGCGACGGGGCTGGTGATGAAGCGCGCCGGCGCCAAGACCGTCAGCGCAAACCGCATCACCCTCTTGCGCGATGCCGACCACGACGGCGTCGCCGAAACGCGCACCATCCTGTTGGAAGGACTGAATTCGCCGTTCGGCATGGCCCTCGTCGGCAACCACCTCTACGTGGCGAACGCCGATGCGGTCGTGCGCTATCCGTTTACGCCGGGGCAGACGCACATCACCGTCCCCGGCGAAAAGGTCACCGACCTGCCCGCGGGCCTGAATCATCACTGGACCAAGAACCTGATCGCCAGCCCAGACGGGACTCGGTTGTACGTGTCCGTCGGATCGAACAGCAACGTGGGCGAAAACGGCATGGACATCGAGGAAGGCCGCGCCGCCATCTGGGAGCTCGACGTGGCCAGCGGCCAGAAGCGCCTCTTTGCCACAGGGCTTCGCAACCCGGTCGGCATGGCTTGGGGGCCGGACGGCAAGACGCTGTGGACGGCGGTCAACGAGCGCGACGAACTGGGCAGCGACCTCGTGCCGGACTACATGACGTCGGTGCGCGACGGCGGCTTCTATGGTTGGCCGTACAGCTATTTCGGCCAGCACGTCGACACGCGCGTAACGCCGCCGCGCCCCGATCTGGTGGCGCGGGCGATCGTGCCCGACTATGCGCTGGGTCCGCACACCGCCTCGCTGGGCCTGGCGTGGTCGGGCGGCGCCAAGCTGCCGGCGCCCTTTGTCCACGGCATGTTCGTCGGCCAGCACGGCTCGTGGAACCGCGATCCGCGCAGCGGCTACAAGGTGATCTTCGTGCCCTTCGACCAGAATCAACCCGCCGGGCCGGCGCTGGACGTGCTGACCGGTTTTCTGAACGATGCCGGCCAGGCGCAAGGCCGCCCGGTCGGCGTGGCGATCGACGCGCACGGCGGCCTGCTGGTGGCGGACGATGTGGGTAACGTGATCTGGCGCGTGGCGCCCAAACCATAGACGCCTGCGTCTGGCCTCAGGCCTTGGGCCGGACGCCCCCCGCCCCTACAATGGCCGCTCCCGAATTCCAGACTGGAGCGAGCATGAGCACGGAAAAAGTGGCGATCCTCACGGCGGCCGGCAGCGGCATGGGTGCGGCGGCGGCGCGCAAGCTGGCGGCGGACGGCTACCGCGTGGCGATCCTGTCCTCGTCCGGCAAGGGCGCGGCGCTGGCGCAGGAGCTGGGCGGGCTGGGCGTCACCGGGTCCAACCGCTCGACCGAAGACCTGACCCGGCTGGTTGACGCCACGATGCAAAAGTGGGGCCGTGTCGATGCCGTGGTCAATAGCGCTGGCCACGGTCCCAAGGGCCCGCTGCTTGAGATCAGCGACGACGACTGGCACCTGGGCATGGAGTTCTACCTGTTGAACGTCGTGCGCATCACTCGCCTGGTCGCGCCGGTGATGAAGCAGCAGCAGTCCGGCGCCATCGTCAACATTTCCACCTACGCTACCTTCGAGCCCGAAGCGCTGTTTCCGACGTCGGGCGTGTTCCGCGCCGGCCTGGCCGCCTTCACCAAGGTCTTCACCGACGAATACGCGCAGCACAACGTGCGCATGAACAACGTGCTGCCCGGCTTCATCGACAGCCTGCCCGAAAAGGAAGACCGCCGCGTGCGTATTCCGATGGGCCGCTACGGCACGGCGCAAGAGGTCGCCGACCTGATCGCGTTCCTGGCTTCTGATGCGTCGTCCTACATCACCGGCCAGAACATCCGCATCGACGGCGGCATCACGCGCTCTGTGTGACGCGTCATATCCGGCTGATCTCATGCGTTTGGCCTAGTCCCTCGTCCGAATGACGGTATTGAAGCCCCCGGCGGGCTTTTAGTACCGTAGGTTTTTGCATTCGACGAGGTGCCCGGCGCATGACCGCTACGCCGTCAGCGGCTGCGCAGCAGTCCGCATCCCCCACTCCCGGCCAGGCCTCGCGCTTTCTGGCCCAGGCGACGTTCGGTCCCACGCCGGCCGACATCGACGCCGTCGTGCGCGTCGGCTACGCGGCGTGGCTGGACGCGCAGCTGGCGATGCCGCCGTCGCAGACGCACTTCGACTGGCTGCTGCAAAAGAACCGGAACACCGAGGCCTTCAAGGGCAACGGCATCAACGCGCCGCTGGAATCCACGCTGTGGCGCAAGTTCATCAGCGCGCCCGACCAGGTGCGCACGCGGGTCGCGTTTTCGCTGTCGGAGATCTTCGTCGTCGGCGTCTCGTCCATCACGGCGTCGTGGCCGCTTTTTGGCGCGGCGGGATTCATGGACCTTTTGGCCAAGCACGCGCTGGGCAACTACCAGGACCTGCTGACCGCCGTGACGCAGAACCTGTCGATGGGCTGCATGCTGACCTACCGCGGCAACCGCAAGGAAGACCCCAAGACCGGCCGCCACCCGGACGAAAACTATGCGCGCGAAGTGATGCAGCTTTTCAGCATCGGACTGCTGGTGCTGGAGCAGGACGGCACGGTGAAAATGGTCAACGGCGCCCCCGTGGAAACCTACACCAACGCCGACGTGCAGGGGCTGGCCAAGGTTTTCACGGGCTGGGACATCAACGGCCCCGAGACGAACGTGGAGTTTCACCGCCGTCCCATGGCGCTGAACAACGCGTTGCACTCGATGGCGGAGAAGCGCTTCCTGGGCGCGGTCATACCGCCCGGCACGGACGGCCACCTGTCGCTCAAGCGCGCCATGGAGGTCATCAGCGCCCATCCCAACGTCGGCCCCTTCATCGGCATGCAGCTCATCCAGCGCATGGTCACCAGCAATCCCAGTCCCGCGTATGTGGGCCGCGTGTCGGCCGTGTTCAACGACGACGGCACGGGCCAGCGCGGCAATCTGAAGGCCGTGGTGCGCGCCATCCTGCTGGATCCCGAGGCACGCCAGCCGGATCTTTCTTCGCCGCATTGGGGCAAGGTGCGCGAGCCCATCCTGCGCTTCTCGGGATGGGCCCGAGCGTTCGGGGCCACCTCCACCAACGGCGAATGGGCCATGCCGGACACGACGGACAACACGATCCGGCTGGCGCAGAGTCCGATGCGCTCGGCCACGGTGTTCAACTTCTTCCGGCCGCGCTACGTGCCGCCGGTCACCGAACTCGCGCGCCGGCATCTGGTCGCGCCGGAACTGCAGATCACGGACGAGACCAGCATTGCCGGTTACTTGAATTTCCTGGCGATCTACGCGGACCGCGGCTGGGAGGACCTGCAGACCAGCTATGCGCCCGAGATCGCACTGGCCAAAGACCCTGAGGCGCTCGTGGCGCGCGTCGTGCTGCTGCTGGCGGGCGATGCGTTCAGCGCGCGCACGGCGGCGTCCATTTCCAAGGCGGTGGCCACGTTGCCGCCGGACCGCCCGCGCGACCGGGTCCGCGCCGCCCTCATGCTGGTGGCGGCGGCCCCTGAGTATCTGGTGCAGAAATGACAGACCGCCGCGACCTCGACCGCCGTGCCTTCCTGCTGCGCGCCTTCGCGATGGGCGCGACCCGCGCTGCCGCCCCGCTGGCGCTGAACCTGGCCGCCATCGGCGCCGCCGCCGCGCAATCCGCCCCGCCCTCGTACAAGGCGCTGGTCTGCGTCTTCCTGTACGGCGGCAACGATCCCTACAACACGCTGGTTCCGTACGATCCGTCGTCGTACCGCGCGTATTCCACGGCCCGCAGCGACATCGCCCTGCCCCGCGACGCGCTGCGCGCCACCCTGCTGCGCGGCAAGGCGGACACGCAGGGCGGCATGCAGTTCGCCCTGGCTCCCGCACTGGCGCCGCTGGCGCCGCTGTACGAACGCGGCGACATGGCGGCGCTGCTCAACGTGGGACCGCTGATCGTGCCCACGACCAAGGCCGAATACATCGGTGCGCGCGTGCCCCTGCCGCCCAAGCTGTTTTCCCACAACGACCAGCAATCGGTCTGGCAGGCGCTGGCGCCGGAGGGCGCGTCGTCCGGCTGGGCGGGCCGCCTGACGGATCTGTTCGCGGGCGCCAACGCGCAGCGCACGTTTACCGGCATTACGGCGGGCGGCAGCACGGTGCTGCTGGCCGGGCGCAAGGTGGCGGGCTATCGCGTGGGCATCAACGGCTCGACGCAGATCGACCTGCTGCATCGCGACCTGTACGGTTCCAGCGCCTGCACCGCGCTGCTGCGCGAGCTGATTACTGAGCCGCGCGAACACCTGATGGAACGCGAGATGTCACGCATCGCCGCGCAGTCCATCTCGGCCGACACGCGCCTGCGGGCCGCCTTGGACGGCGTCGCCGTGCCGGGGGACTTTTCGTCGCCGCTCGCGCAGCAGCTACGCATCGTCGCGCGCATCATCGCCGCCCGCGACACGCTGGGCGCGCGGCGTCAGGTGTTTTTCGTGTCGCAGAACGGCTATGACAACCACACGGGGCTGAACGACGCGCACCCCGCGTAGA
>CBHWAL010000275.1:0-6673 GCA_966111495.1 uncultured Achromobacter sp.
GATCAACCTGGCGTCGCTCGGCAACATGGTGCCGCACCTGCATTGGCATGTGATCCCGCGCTGGCGCGGCGACCGGCACTTTCCGGATCCGATCTGGGCGGCGCCGCGCATTGCACCGGGCGCCGAGCCGGATTCCTGGAAGGACCGGCAGGAGCAGGTGCAAGCGCTGTTACCCCGTTACCGCAACCGTCTGGTCGAAGCCATGAACGCGCTGCTGTGGCATTGAGCCAGTCCGGGCATTGAGCCGGTCAGGACATTGATCCGCTAGGCGTCGCGGGGGCCGGCCCGCGCCGTTCACCGAGCCAGCGTGCGTACACCGATTCGACCAATTGCGCCGTGCGATCGACGCTGAACAGGCCTTGGCCGCGAATGAATTCACGGCCCGCCTCGCCCATGCGGCGGCGGCGTTCGGGATCGGCCAGCAGGCTTTCCAGCGCCGCGGCCAGCGCAGCCGGCTCTCGCGGCGGCACCAGCAGCCCGGTCACGCCGGCCTGCATGGTTTCAGGCACGCCGCCCACGTCGGTGCCGATCACGGGCACCCCCATGGCAGCGGCTTCGACAAACGCCGTGCCAAAGGCTTCGCGGTGGGTCGGCAAGGCAAACACGTCGAACGCCTGCAGTACGTTGCCGATGTCATGGCGCCGGCCCAGGAAATGCACGCGCGACGCCAGCCCCAGGGATTCCACTTGCGCCTTCAGGCGCTCGAACACCGGCATGCCGTCTCCGGCCAGCACCAGGTGGGCTTGCGGAAACGTCGCCTGGATCTGGTGGAAGGCGTCGATCAGGTCGGCGTGGCCCTTTTCGGCGCGCATGACGGCCACGCAGCCCACCACGAGGGCATCGTCAGGCAGTCCAAGCTCTTGCCGGACACTGCGCTGGCCATCGCTTTCGGGCAGCACGATCGGGGAATGGATGGTGGCGACGGACTTGGCCGGCGCGCCCCCATCCAGCAATTGGCGGTGCACGTGCCGACTCACGGCGATGACGCGGTGGGCCAGCCAGGTGTAGGCGTACAGCGAGTTGATCGGCTTGGCCAGGTGACGGGTGCGTACGATGAGCGGCGTGCGCGCCAGACGCGCGCCCATCGCGGCGCGCACCGTGTCGCAGCGGCTGTGCGTGTTGACCACGTCGAACCGGCCACGGGCCGCCACGCGCCGCACGAACGCCACGCTGCGCATGAAATTCACGGGGCCGTCCATGTTGACGGTGTGCACGGTGAACCCGGCATCGCGCAACCGTTGCGTCAGTTCGGCGTGCGGCTGGCAGACGGCTTCCAGGTGATGGCCGCGCTCGCGCATGGCGACCATCTCCTTATAGATACAGAATTCCTGGCCGCCGAATGCCGTGGCCGCTTCGGTATGCAGAATGCGCAGGCGGCCGCACGTTCCGGCGTGGTTCTCGGGGAGGTCGGCGGAACTCAGCATGGGCGGCGGCGCTGGTGGTCAGGCGCGGCTTGCGCGATGCCCTCGCATCGGCGGCTGGGAGTGCCGGCGTGGCCGGGCAAGGGGTGCAGGAGTGAAAAGTGACGTGGCGGCATGACGGCGAAGGGCGCCAGGCAGCCTGGCGACGCCACGACAGGATCGTGGGTTCAAAAAAGGCCGACGGTGTCGGCCTGCATAAGGTTGTTACACAGAGATTAAGTGAATGTAAACCAGAACAAGGCGGCGCGACAAGCGTCTCGAGGGGCCGTTTTCGACGCATAACGCGCAGATAACGCGACTTCCTCGGACGTTAGCCGCAATTCCCCGAAATAACAGCGAATATCCATGTCGTTCAGTTAACATTCAGGTTTACCCCCGCGAGCCAGAATGTCGTCCATGCATCACACTCCTGACGGGCTTGAGCCCACCCCTCCCGGCCGCGCGCCCTCTTTCCTGCAGGCGTTCCTCCGTTCGGAAGCCCTGGGCGGCTACGTCCTGATGCTGGCGGCGCTGGCCGCCCTGGTGGTGGCCAACAGCGGCGCGGCGCAAAGCTACTTCGATCTGCTCGGCGCCAAGGTGGGCTTTCAGGCGGGTCCCGTGGTGCTGAAGGAAACCGTGCTGCACTGGATCAACGACGGCCTGATGGCCGTGTTTTTCCTGCTGGTGGGGCTGGAGATCAAGCGCGAAATGCTGGACGGCCAGTTGCGCGGCGCCGGCCGCATCGTACTCCCGGGCATCGCGGCCGTGGGCGGCATGGCGGTGCCGGCGCTGATCTATGTGCTGGTCAACCTGGGCAGTCCCGAGACCTTGCGCGGGTGGGCCATCCCCGCCGCGACGGACATCGCCTTTGCGCTAGGCATTCTGGCGCTGCTGGGCAGCCGGGTGCCGACGTCGCTCAAGATCTTCCTGACCGCGCTGGCCATCCTGGACGACCTGGGCGCCATCGTCATCATCGCGCTGTTCTACACGTCGGAACTCAACCTGTTCGCGTTGGGCATGGCGGGCGCGCTGCTGGTCTGTCTGGTCTGCCTGAACCGCGCCGGCGTCCTGCGTCTGGCCCCGTACCTGCTGCTGGGCGCGGTGCTCTGGTATTTCGTCCTCAAATCGGGCGTCCACGCGACGCTGGCGGGCGTGGCGCTGGCGCTGACGATCCCCTTGCGTGCGCAGCATCAGGGCGGCGCCCACGTCCATTCGCCGCTGCACGCGCTGGAAAATGCGCTGCACAAGCCCGTGGCGCTGCTGATCGTGCCGGTGTTCGGCTTTGCCAACGCGGGCGTGTCCTTTGCGGGCATGGGGCTGGCCAGCCTGGCCCAGCCCGTGCCGATGGGCGTGGCGCTTGGCCTGTTCCTGGGCAAACAGCTAGGCGTTTTCGGCTTTGCCTGGCTCGCCATCAAGTCGGGCATCGCCAGTCTGCCGCGGCACGCCACGTTTACCCAGTTATACGGGGTGGCGCTGCTGTGCGGCATCGGCTTCACGATGAGCCTCTTCATCGGCGCCCTGGCCTTCACCGATCCCGCCGCCGTCGACGCCACCAAGATCGGCGTGCTGACGGGCTCGCTGGCCTCCGCGCTGGTTGGCTTCGCGGTGCTGCGCGCCGCCGGTGCGCGAAATCAAGCTTCCGGCGCGCGCTGAGACGCCGCGTCGCCGGGGGTGCAGTAGACTGGCTGCACCCTCAGTCGCAGGAGCCAGCATGAAATCGTCCGGCATCATCGTGCAGCGCGTCTATGAAGGCACGGGTCCGCAAGGACACTACCTTGCCCTGGTGGACCGCATGTGGCCGCGCGGGCTGCGCCGCGCAGACCTGGGCCTGGACGAATGGGCCCGCGACATCGCCCCCAGCGCCGAACTCTGCAAATGGTTCAGCCACATCGAGGACCGCTGGGACGACTTCCGCGCCAAGTACCTGGCCGAACTGGCCACGCCCGAACAGCAATCGCGCATGGCGGCCCTGCTGGACGCTGCGGGCGATCGTCCCCTGACCCTGCTTTTCGGCGCGCGCAATACCGAGCACAACCAGGCAGTGGTGCTGCGCGATGCCCTTCTCGACTACGCCCGTCATCACCGCAAGCGCGCGGCCTGAGCACGCGGCCTGAGCGCCCCGCTTGTTACCCTTACGCCCGCCAACGGCCCGCACCCCGCGCGCGCCGCACGATTTCGTCCAAGAGGAATTTCATGGCTTTCAGCTCCGACGCCTGGGCCCGCAACGCCGCGCTCTATGAAAAGACGCGCGACATGCCCTTCAACCGCGAACTGGCCAGCGGCCAGCTTGCCGAGGACGCGTTCAAGCATTACATGATCCAGGACGCGCACTATCTGGTGGCGTTCGGACGGGCTCTCGCGATCGCGGCGGCCAAGGCCGACGATGCCGACGGGGTGGTGCAGTTTGCCGAGGCCGCCAAGGGCGCCGTCGTCGCCGAGCGCAGCCTGCATGCGGGCTTCATGCAGCAGTTCGGCATCGACACCGCCACCTTCGAAGCCACGCCGCTGACGCCGGCGAGCCACCACTACACCAGCTTTTTGATCGCCACCGCCTGGAGCGCGCCCTACCCGGTCGCCCTGGCCGCCTTGCTTCCGTGCTTCTGGATCTACGCCGAGATCGGCCGCGACATCCACGCGCGCGCCGTGCGGCCCAATCCGTACGCCGCGTGGATCGACACCTACGCCGGCGACGATTTCCACGCGCTGGTGCGCGCCGTGATCGCCAGCGTAGACCGCGCGGCGTCCACGGCCTCGGCACAGACCGTGGACGCGATGCACCAGGCCTACACCCATGCTGCCCAGCTCGAATGGATGTTCTGGGATTCGGCGCACCGGCAGGCCGGCTGGCCGGTCTGACCGAGGCGGACTGACCCGGCTGTTGTGCCAAAATCGCGCCCATGCCGATCGACAACCGCCTTACCCCCAACGCCCTGGCCGCCCAGGTCGCGCAACTGCCCGCCGCCTGGCAGGCCGCCCTGTCCGCCGACCCCGCTGTCGCCACCGCGTTGGCAGCCGCCACCGCGCATGTGGAAGCGCGCCTCGCACAAGGCGCCGTGGTGTATCCCGCCACGCCCTTGCGCGCGCTGCATGGAATGGCGCCATCGGACGTGCGCGTCGTGATTCTGGGCCAGGATCCCTACCACGGTCCGGGGCAGGCGCAGGGCCTGGCGTTTTCGGTGCCGGACGACTGCAAGCGCCCGCCCAGCCTGCGCAACATCTTCAACGAGATTGCGCGCGACTATCCGGACTTGAGCCTGCCGGTGGGCAACGACCTGAGCCCCTGGGCCGACCAGGGCGTGCTGCTGCTCAACACGGCGCTCACGGTGGAGGACGGCCAACCCGCCTCGCACGCCAAGCGCGGCTGGGAAACGGTGACGGATGCCCTGATCGCGCATGTCGCGCGCGACCCCTCGCCCAAGGTCTTCATGCTGTGGGGCGCCCACGCGCAGGCCAAGCGACTGTTGCTTCCGCCCGACAGTGGCCACCTCGTCCTGATGTCCAATCATCCGTCCCCGCTGTCGGCGCGCCGCCCGCCTGTGCCGTTCCTTGGGTGCGGCCACTTCCGAACCACCAACAACTGGCTGCGGGACCAAGGGAAAAACCCTATTGATTGGGGACTGGACAAAAAAATAATTCCATTGCAGGGCGAATTCAGGTTATGATCGCCGCACTGCACAAAACGAGTTCGGCATTTACCGCCTTGATTTAGCGGAATTTTTTGCAGTCTGCCGGGTAGTCCAACCCCGGCCTCATGCCGAACTATCATCGATTCCTGACCCCTTTCCTTTCGCCCTGCGTTCCAATCTGTATAAGAGAACGCGCCACGCGCATGGTTGATCCGGTCGGCACGATGCTCCATCAACCGTCGCCTGGATCCGGCCGCCTAATCCCCTGGCCCGACCAAGCACCGCGTCGCATTTTTTGCGGCAAGGGAAAGTAATGTCTTTCGAAACCCTGGGTCTCGCGCCCGCTCTGTTGTCGGCCGTTCAAGAAGCTGGCTTCGCCACCCCCACCCCCGTTCAAGCAGCCGCCATTCCCCAGGCGCTGGCCGGCCACGATCTGATGGTGTCCTCGCAGACCGGCAGCGGCAAGACCGCCGCGTTCATGCTGCCTGCCCTGCATCGCATTGCGCAGATGCCCGCCAACAAGGGCGTCGGCGTGCAAGTGCTGGTGCTGACCCCGACCCGCGAACTGGCCCTGCAAGTCACGGACGCCACCGCCACCTACGGCCGCAAGCTGGCTGACCTGCGCACCGCCACCGTCGTGGGCGGCATGCCCTATGGCGCGCAACTGAAGGCGCTGTCGCGCCGCGTCGACGTGCTGGTCGCCACCCCGGGCCGCCTGATCGACCACCTGCAATCGGGCCGCGTCAAGCTGAACACCGTGCACACGCTGGTGCTGGACGAAGCCGACCGCATGCTGGACATGGGCTTCATCGAAGACATCGAGACCATCATCAGCCGCCTGCCCGAAGAGCGCCAGACGCTGCTGTTCTCGGCCACGCTGGACGGCACGATCGCCAAGCTGGCTGCCCGCATGATGCGCAATCCGCAGCGCATCGAGCTGGCCGGCAGCAAGGAAAAGCACACCAACATCACGCAAAGCCTGCTGTACGCGGACGATGCCAGCCACAAGATGCAACTGCTGGATCACGTGCTGCGCGACGCCTCGCTGGATCAAGCCATCGTCTTCACGTCGACCAAGCGCGGCGCGGACGACCTGGCTGACCGCCTGGCCGACCAAGGCTTTGCCGCCGCTGCCCTGCACGGCGACATGAACCAGCGCCAACGCACCCGCACGCTGTCGCAACTGCAGCGCGGCCAACTGCGCATCCTGGTTGCCACCGACGTGGCTGCCCGTGGCATCGACGTGCAAGGCATCAGCCACGCCGTCAACTTCGACCTGCCGATGCAAGCCGAAGACTACGTGCACCGTATCGGCCGCACGGGCCGCGCCGGCCGCAACGGTCTGGCGTTCACGCTGGCCACGCATTCCGAGCGCCACAAGGTTCGCCGCATCGAACACTACATCGGCCAGTCCATCACCCCTGAAGTGATCGCCGGTCTGGAACCCAAGCGCACCCCGCGTCCGTCCACCGGCGGCGGCGGTGGCGGCAAGCCGTTTGGCAAGCCTTTCGGCAAGCGTCCCGGCGGTTTCGGCGGCTCGCGTCATTCGGGCGGCTTTGCGGGCAACCGCGACGGCGCACCGCGTGATGGCGCGCCCCGTGAAGGCCGTTCCTTCGGCGGCCCGCGTGGCGAATTCAAGCCGCGCGA